>NZ_JBCGDP010000030.1:0-26757 GCF_038739875.1 Flavobacterium polysaccharolyticum | reverse complement strand
CTTGCTCAACTTCTCTAACGATTTGAAGTTTTAAGGACATGCTGTAATCTCGCTGGGTGCGCTTTACATAATTCGTGTATTCTTCCATAACGATTGTTTTTGTGTATCGCTATTTCAGGACGGGACAAATACTAATGTAAAAAAGCTGTTACTTGAAGGTAACAGCTTTTTTTTATTTCAATAATTGTCTGGCCTTTTCTAAATCTTCAGCGGTGTCTATACCAATACCTACATGAGTAGTCTCTACCATTTTGATTCGTTTCCCAAATTCTAAATAACGTAGTTGTTCTAGTTTTTCAGAAGCTTCTAGAGATTTCATTGGTAAACTGTAAAAATCCAATAACGCTTGTTTTCTAAAAGCGTAAATACCGATATGATGCATATAGCGTACGCCGACATTAATCTCTCTTGGATAAGGAATTACAGAACGTGAAAAATATAAAGCAAAACCATTTTGGTCCACCACAACTTTTACATTGTTTGGATTATTAATTTCATTTTCATTTGTAATTTCTCGCATCAAGGAAGCCAAATCCACATGTTGGTTGGTATCGTTTTTAAATACTTCAATCACTTTTGCCAAGGGTTCAGCATTTATAAATGGTTCATCACCTTGCACATTGACCACGACATCAACATCAAGATTTTCAACTGCTTCTGCAATACGGTCACTCCCCGACTCATGTTCTTTGATACTCATAATTGCTTTTCCTCCGTTTGATACAATTTCGTTATAAATTAAATCGGAGTCGGTTACCACAAACACATCATCAAAAAGCTGAGTGTTAATTGCGGCTTCATAAGTTCTTCTAATCACTGTTTTTCCACCTAAATCTTGCATTAATTTTGCTGGAAATCGGGTTGATGCGTATCGAGCGGGAATGACTGCTATTATTTTCATTGTTTTATTTTTTGCCGCAAAGGCGCTAAGAGGTGAAGTTTTTTTGAATTTAAAATTTGATTGAACAAATATATAAAATACATACTTTCCAATGTTACTAAATACTTTAGCCAATTCGAACCGAGGTCATACTTAACGAACCCGCTACTAATTTGTCATTGAATAATTGTATTTCTTCGCTTTTGTCTTTTAAACCCAAAGTATAGATTAAAGGCAAAAAATGCTCGGGAGTTGGAATAGCCAACTGAAACGCTTGACCTTGTTTTTCGTAATCGAGTAATGGTTGAAAATTGCCATCCAGTAAAAGTGAATTAATGGTAGCTCTAGCCTCTATAGCCCAATCATAGCCATAATCATCTTTCTCAAAATTATAAAAATCGACCAATCGTAAATTATGAATGATGTTGCCACTGCCGATAATCAAAATACCTTTTTCACGCAAACGACTCAATTGTTGCGCCAATTGAAAATGATATTCAGCGGGTTTTGAATAATCTATACTCAATTGAATGACAGGAATATCAGCCTTTGGATATAAATGTTTGATTACACTCCAAGCACCGTGGTCTAATCCCCAATGATGGTCTAATTCAACCGCTGTAGGAAGCAATAATTCTTGAGTAATAGTAGCTAATTCAGGACTTCCGTGAGCGGGATATCGTACCTCAAACAACTCTTTTGGGAAACCACCAAAATCGTGAATGGTTTTCGGCATTTCCATAGCGGTTACTTTCGAACCTTTGGTAAACCAATGAGCCGAAACACACAAAATAGTATTAGGTTTAGGTAGGTTTTTGGCCAAATTGCGAAATCCAGTAACAAACTGATTTTCTTCGATTGCATTCATTGGGCTTCCGTGACCTAAAAACAAAACTGGCATCTTTTCGGTAGTCGAAAAAGAACTTGCTATTTTATCTAAATCGTTTATACTTCGCATACCTTTTAGTTATTTCGTTGAATCAAATCCCATAGATTTCCGTAGATGTCTTTAAAAACAAGAACTTTACCGTAGTCTTCGGTTTTGGGTTCACGTACAATTTCGATATTGTTATCTTTTAAATTTTGATAATCTCTATCAAAATTATCTGTATTTAAAAACAAGAAAACACGCCCTCCCGATTGGTTGCCTATACTTTGTTTTTGAATAGCACCATCAGCTTTGGCTAACAATAAACTAAATTCTTGACTTCCTTTGGGTGCTACTAAAACCCATCTCTTAGTTTCAGACAAGGCAGTATCTTCAACCAAATCAAAATGCAATTTATCTACGTAAAACGAAAGGGCTTCGTCATAATCAGCCACCAACAAAGCAATATGTGCTATTTTTTGTTTCATTTCAAATTTAGTCTACAAAACTATCGTTTTTAAATCCTATCAAATATAGCTTATTTTTAGCACGTGTCATTGCGGTGTACAACCAGCGAATATAATCGGTGTCGATTCCGTTGGGTAAATATGGCTGTTCTATGAAAACCGTGTTCCACTGCCCACCTTGCGATTTATGACAAGTGATGGCATAGGAAAATTTAACCTGAAGCGCATTAAAATACTCGTTGTTTTTGACCTTCTGAAATTGTTTGTATTTGGTCTCGCCTTCGTAATCTTTCATCACTTCTTGGTACAACCTGTTCGATTCTTCGTAGGTTAAAGATGGAGATTCGCTTTTTATGGTATCCAATAACAAAACAGTTTCCAAAGGTTTTTGGTTCGGATAATCGACCATTCGGATTTTGACTTTCGCGAATTTGAAACCGTACAACTCTTTGATTGCGAATATCTCTAATACTTCGATAATGTCACCATTGGCTACAAAACCAGCTTCGTCAGAATCTTTTAGCCAAAAGTAATTGTTCTTGACCACCATCAAGAAATCTCCTGTGGCCAATTCACTTTCTTTATCTAATATTTTGGCTCGAATTTGTTCGTTGTACTGATTTGCTCTTTTGTTGGAACGCACAATAAAAGCGGTATCCTCAATGCTGTAGTTGCTATAAGCTGAATGAATCGCATCTTGAATATCGTATCCATCCACAAGTCGGACGATATCTTTGAATTTTTTCAAATCAAATTGATACTCGGTCACAAAGGCATCGTTTAGCAATTCACGCAAAGCCGTTGCATTGTATAAAATACCTGAGTTTTCTTCTTGACGCATCACTTCATCGAGTTCGATATGGTCAATTTCTTTATTATAATGAAGCGATAAAGTATCAATATCTAAGGCCGGACTTATATCCAGATTGACTGGAGGCAACTGTGCGGTATCTCCCAAAAGAATCATCTTGCAATTGGTTCCCGAATACACATACGAAATCAAATCATCTAAGAGTGACCCATTTTCATATAATTTCGAATCCGAATTGGTATCCGAAATCATAGAAGCTTCATCGACGATAAAAATGGTGTTTTTATGTTTGTTGGGTTGCAAGGTAAAAGAAACACCTCCTCCAGATGTTTTTTTAGGAAAATAGATTTTCTTGTGAATCGTAAAAGCAGGTTTTTCAGAATAATTAGCGATTACTTTTGCGGCTCGACCCGTTGGCGCTAATAAAACGGCTTTTTTGTTGATGCCCGACAAGCTATTCACAAGAGTAGAAATTACCGTAGTTTTTCCCGTTCCTGCGTACCCTTTCAAAACAAAAATGGTATTATTCTCAATTTCAGTTAGAAAAATAGCAATTTTCTGAAAAAAAATATCCTGTTGGTACGTAGGCTGAAAAGGAAAATTTTTCTGTAAAAAACTATAAAATTGAGAGGAATTCATGGAGTGAAATTTGGATACAAAGTAACGGAAAGTTTTCTATTGCATAGACAATTTTCAAAGGCAATTTCATTTTTGTCACAGCCACAAATGGTATAATTTTATTTGTTGATTGAAAAAGTGGTAACCCTTTAATTTTGTGTAATTTTATTTTATAATTACCATTAAGATTGCATTACTCCTTGAATTTGGCTATTGTTATTGCTATTAAAATTTGTAAGTTTGCGTAGTCGAAAAAAAGCAAAAAAAGATGAGTATCACCGAAAAGAAATACAAAAAATTAGCACTTCAAGTATCATTGACAGGTTTGTCTTTTTGTTGTTTCGACACTTTAAATAAAAAAATCCTTTCTTACAACGAAGTTCATTTTGATACCTTTCATAAAGCGTCCAAAATTGAAGAACTTTTTGCTGATGCCTTTCGAGATTTTCCAGAATTAAAAGATAGCTATGACGAAATTGTAGTCATTCACAACAATACCTTATCTACGTTTGTACCTTCTGCACTATTTGATGAAAATTATTTAGGAAGTTATTTGCAATACAACACCAAAGTGTTCGAAACCGATTTTTTTGCCTACGATACCATTGCCAATTACGAAATGAATACCGTTTACATTCCGTACGTGAACATCAATAATTTTTTTATTGACCAATTTGGTTCCTTTGATTATAAGCACGCTAACAGTATTTTGGTGACCAAAATTTTAGAAGCTTCCAAAAATAATGACAATAAAAAAATGGTCGTTCATTTCAATACAGGTCATTTTGAAATCATAGTGGTGCAAAACCAGCAACTATTGCTTTTCAATTCGTTTGAATACGCCACACCTGAAGATTTCTTGTATTATATTCTTTTTACAGCAGAGCAATTAAGTTTAAATCCAGAAAATTTTCCATTGGAAATTATGGGAAATATTAACGAAGAAAGTCCCTACTATCAACTTGCTTACCAATACATCCGAAACATTTCTCTTTTTGATGTAAGCAGTTTGCAACGCAGTAATTCTTTTTCAGAAGCCATCAACAGACAACATTTTATACTATTCAACTCATGAGAATCATTTCAGGAAAATACAAAGGAAGACGCATTCAACCGCCAAAAAACCTGCCGGTGCGTCCCACTACCGATATGAGTAAAGAAGCTTTGTTCAATGTGTTGAACAATCATTTTAGTTTTGAAGGATTGAAAGTGTTGGATTTATTCTCAGGCACCGGAAACATCAGCTACGAATTTGCCTCTAGAGGAAGTTATCCAATTACTTCAGTAGATGGTGATTTTGGTTGTGTAAAATTCATCAAACAAGTAGCTGCCGAATATGATTTTACGATTGCGGCTACCAAGAGCGATGTGTTTAAGTTTTTAGAAAACTGCAAAACCACTTACGATATTATTTTTGCTGATCCTCCATACGGTTTAGACCAAGCTACATTTGAAAAAGTGGTGCTTTTGGTTTTTGAAAAAAACTTGCTCAACGAGGAAGGAATGATGATTATCGAGCATTCTAAATACACCAAAATGGAGCATTTGGATAATTTTTCGTTTCAAAAAAGTTATGGCGGTTCCTTTTTTAGCTTTTTTGAATTCAACAATACTGATGACGAAGAAGAGTTAGATGATGACGATTTTGAAGTGACCGATTCAGAAGAAGAATAAAAATATAGAGTCTTTGCAAAGCAAAGACTTTTTTTTTGAAAAAAATGCAGACCTATAAGCCGGATTCTGTATTTCGTTCCGAAAATTCAGAACGAAACCCTTATCATTTATCTAGACTTACAATTACTTGTAAGCTCAAGCTATCTACCCTTCAGCAACGAACGAGAAGCCCTTAAATGCTGATATACTTGATATTTCACCGCATAGAGTTTACCTGGTTTCACTACAGCATTACCTGTACATACTTTCTGTTGCACTTGTCCTAATCTCGTCCGTAAAGACCAAACCGACGGGTGTTACCCGCTATGCTTCTCTGTGGTGTCCGGACTTTCCTCCCTTCGCCTAGGCGAACGACGATAAGGCGGTCTGCGGTGCAAAAGTAACTTTTTTAAACTTGATTTCCTTGTTAAAGTCAATTTTCTAGGAGGTAATTACTTTACTGATGCACGACTAGTTGTTTTCATTCTGAATTTTAGTTTGTTAAAATAGTTTGTAAACGGTTTATGAAAAAGAGAAGTATTTAAATAGCCCTGATTGCAGCGGCATCCTTTTTTAGATCGTAGGTTTTTTTAACCTGTGGCCTAAAAAAGATATAGCGGAAAGCAGGACGACTCGTGAATGATAACGGGAATTGCTGCTCCTAATCATCCTTCAGATTACAAGGATGCGATAGAAAAATCGGTTGGCAAATCGTTTACTTCATTATTTTTTTGATTGTCAATGGGATATTAGAAATTTGAAAAGATTTTTTGGCAAATAAACCATTTTGAACATCAAGAAATAAACAAAAAAGCTATATTTGCTTTCGAATCATAGGACAACAATGGAACAATTTATAGTATCTGCACGTAAATATCGCCCGCAAACATTTAAGGATGTTGTAGGTCAAAAAGCGATTACCAATACGCTACTGAATGCTATAGAAAACAACCATTTGGCTTCGGCTTTGTTGTTTACAGGGCCACGTGGTGTGGGAAAAACGACTTGCGCTAGAATTTTGGCGCGTAAAATTAACCAGCCCGGTTATGATGACCCCGAAGAAGATTTTGCGTTCAACGTATTTGAGTTGGATGCGGCTTCGAACAACTCGGTGGACGATATTCGAAATTTGATTGACCAAGTTCGAATCCCTCCACAAACGGGACAATACAAAGTGTACATCATCGACGAGGTGCATATGTTGTCTTCGGCGGCGTTTAATGCTTTCTTGAAAACATTAGAAGAGCCACCAAAACACGCCATTTTTATTTTGGCTACTACAGAAAAACACAAAATCATTCCAACGATTTTGTCTCGCTGTCAGATTTTTGATTTCAAACGTATTACGGTAAAAGATGCCAAAGAACACTTGGCTGATGTTGCCGAAAGTCAAGGCATTCAATTTGAAGATGATGCGTTGCATATTATTGCTCAAAAAGCAGATGGAGCAATGCGTGATGCGTTGTCTATTTTTGACCGTGTGGTTTCTTTTTGTGGTTCGAATTTGACAAGACAGGCTGTAACCGAAAATCTAAATGTTTTAGACTACGAAACCTACATCAACATCACCGATTTGGTTTTGGAGAATAAAATTCCAGATTTGTTATTAGCTTTCAATACTATTTTGTCCAAAGGTTTTGATGCGCATCACTTTGTATCGGGCTTAGCGTCTCACTTTAGAGATTTGTTGGTAGCGAAAACTCCTTCTACCCTAAGTTTGTTAGAAATGGGAGAACAAGCACAACAACTATATGGTGTGCAAGCTCAAAAATGCAGTGCCGACTTCTTATTAAAAGGAATCGAAATTGCCAATGACTGTGATTTGAAATACAAAGTCAGTCAGAATCAACGCTTACTAGTCGAACTTTGTTTGATGCAATTGGCCTCTATCACTTTTGATGGAGAAAAAAAAAAAGCTGAGTCTTTCATAATTCCGCCTACTTATTTCCGTAAAAATGACTATTCGATAACCGAAGTGGTCAAACCTGCTATTGCCTCTGCACCAGAAACTCCTGTAGTTACTCCACAACCAACTGAAGTTATTCCTAATACAGAAACCACAGTAGAAAAACCAGTAATTGCAGCACCTATAGCACCCGTTTTAACTTCAGACGAGCCTAAAATTTCGGCATTTTCATTATCGAGTATTCGTGCCAAAAAAGCGCTTGAAGAAAGTAGTAAATCGATTGTAAAAGAGGTCGTTCATTCGCCTACAGAAGCATTTACAGAAACCGAAATGCTGTTGCAATGGACAAAATATGCCCAAAAATTAGGCAGCAAAGGCTTCAAAATTATGGAATCGTTATTGCTGATTAACGACCCAAAATTAGACGGTACAAGAATTACAATTGAATTACCAAACGAAGGTTCCAAATTGGATTTTGAAAGTCAAAAACACGGACTTTTAGGACACCTGAAAGGACATTTGCACAATCACGAAATCACTATTGATGTGATTGTAAACGAAAGCATCGAAATTAAAAGGAATCTTAACGACCAAGACCGTTATAATCGATTAAAAGAAATAAATCCCACCATCGATTTGTTACGTTCTACTTTTGGTTTGCACGTTGATGCGTAAAACAGAGTTTTGCCTTATTAGTTTCTAGATTTCTTTTAAAAATAATTATATCTGAATCGGATTACTTCAAAAAAGTAATCCGATTTTTTTGCTGTATACCATTCGGTTATTAGAAATCATGTTTAAAGTAGTAGGTAAAAACAGTAGGTTTATTTTATTTAACAATAAGTACTTATAATTCCTTTTTTAAAAGCTTAACTTACAATAAAATAAGAGATAAGGCATTTATCAGTTTATTTATTTACAACTTAAATCTATGAATTATATAACTTTTTCAAAAAGTTGTGTAATGAATTACAATAGTATTCTATCACCTTTGTATTACCTCTAAATCCCCAACCGGTTTGAAACTTTACATAAAATATATGGTCAGTAATCGATGCAAATTAGCCGTAAAAGAACAACTCAAAGAAATGGGGTTGCACTTTATTATGGTCGATTTGGGTGAAGTAGAAATTATGGAAACGCTTACTATCGCTCAACGTGATGTACTTAAAAAAAGGCTTTCTAGTTCTGGTTTGGAACTTATGGATGATAAAAAAGCCATTTTAATTGAAAAAATAAAAAATAGTATCATTCAGATGGTGCATCATCCTAGCGAAGTCATCAAAGTAAATTTCTCTGATTATTTGAGTGAAAAATTAGACCATAATTATACGTATCTCGCCAATCTATTTTCAGAAGTACAAGGTACGACCATTGAACAATTTATTATTTCTCACAAAATAGAACGCATTAAAGAATTAATGATTTATGGTGAATACAACATTACCGAAATCGCTTGGAAAATGGGCTATAGTAGTGTAGCGCATTTGTCAAGTCAATTCAAAAAAGTCACTGGTTTATCCCCTTCACATTTTAAACAACTCAAGGACAAAAGGCGTTGTCCTATCGAGGATATTTAACATTACTTCCCTCAATAGCTAGAATACATTGACGCTTTTGACAAAAATCCATTTAAAAAACATTCAAAAGCAACCGCAATGAATCATACTAATAAAACCCCAGAACTAGAAAACTATATTAATTCTTTAGAGCGTGCGTCGCAATATTTACTAAGCCTTATTGAGGCAAGTCGTGACCCTTTATTTGCAATCAGTACAACTGGTAAAATAATGGATGTCAACGAAGCCTCTGTGTTGGCAACAGGAGTATCAAAACAACAACTAATTGGCTCTGCATTTGTAGGGTATTTTACCAATCCAAAACAAGCAAAAATCGGATATGACCTCGTGTTTTCGGAAGGATTTGTGACCGCTTTTCCATTAACCATAAAAGACCACAAACTAACAGATGTTTTATTTAATGGTGCCATTTACAAAGATGAAAACGGAAAAACCATTGGTGCTGTGATGATTGCCAGAGACATTACAGAGCAAAAAAGAATTCAAAATGAATTGACTGAAGCTAAGATTATTGCAGAAACTGCCACTAAAAATGCAGAGGAAGCCGTAAAAACGAAACAGCAATTTCTCTCTAATATGAGCCACGAAATTCGAACACCAATGAATGCCATAATTGGTTTTACTAAGGTCGTACTTAAAACAGAACTTAACGCCAAACAAAAAGAATATTTGATGGCTATCAAAATGAGTGGTGATGCGCTTATTGTTTTAATCAATGATATTTTGGATTTGGCCAAAGTGGATGCAGGTAAAATGACTTTCGAAAAAACACCTTTCAAACTCAATTTATCTATCAAAGCTATGCTGCATCTTTTTGAAACTAAAATTCAAGAAAAAAACCTTCAATTGATCACCAACTATGACCCTACAATCCCCGAAGTACTGCTTGGAGATGCTATCCGTTTGCATCAAATCATATTAAACTTGGTAAGTAATGCAGTGAAATTTACCAATAAAGGAACGATTACCGTAAGTGTAACTTTAATTAACGAAACTAAAGAAAAAGTAACATTGAAGTTTTCGATTGCTGATACTGGTATTGGCATCAAAGAAAAAAAAATAAACGAAATTTTTGAAAACTTTAGACAAGCCACAAGTGGAACCTCAAGACTATTTGGAGGTACAGGACTAGGTTTGGCAATTGCAAAACAATTGGTAGAAGCACAAAATGGACAAATAGAAGTAAAAAGTAAAGTGAATAAAGGGTCAACATTTAGTTTTACGCTCGCTTTCGAAAAAACCAATGCTGATGCAGTATTAGAACCCGAAATCATTGAATTGAATACCGATATCAAAAATACTAAGATTTTAGTTGTAGAAGATATGGAGCTCAATCAACTCCTTATGAAAACACTTTTAGATGATTTTGGTTTTGAGTGTGATATTACTGCCAATGGGAAACTGGCCATCGAGAAATTAAGAACCAAAAATTACGATATCATTTTAATGGATTTACAAATGCCTGAAATGAATGGTTTTGAAGCCACTATTTATATTCGTAATGTAATGAAACTTCAAGTTCCGATTATTGCTTTAACGGCTGACGTAACAACTGTTGATGTAGAGAAATGTAGAGCGGTTGGTATGAACGATTATATTGCCAAGCCTGTAGATGAACGATTGTTGTACAGTAAACTTATTGCATTTTCTAAAAGACCTATCCTAATCATTGAACATACAAAAGGAGAGAAAAAAAACAAGGATACTTTTAAATATATCGATATGAGTTATTTATACAAACTCACCAAATCGGATCCTAATCTTATGAGCGAAATGATTAAAGCGTATTTAGAACAAACGCCTTCGCTTATTTTGAGTATCAAACAAAGTTTGGCAGACAAAGATTGGAAAACTATGCAAGCCGCCATTCATAAAATGATTCCCTCCTTCTCTATTATGGGTATTAATCCCGATGCACTAAACATCGCTAAGAAAATTCAAGAATACGCATTTACCATAGAAATTAATGAAGAAATCAATGCATTAGTTTTAGAATTAGAAAAAAATTGTTCGCAAGCATGCCTAGAACTTGAAAATGAATTGAACAAAATAAAAAAATGAAATTGTGAAAAACGACACTAAAATAAAACTATTTCTGGTAGATGACGATATGATTTTCTTAAAGATGTTGGCTATCGAATTTCTACAACATGGAGATTTTGATATTGAAACATTTGAAACGGGTGAATTGTGTTTGGAAAATTTACACAAAAATCCAGACATCATCATTCTAGATTTCTATTTGGATGGAATAACCAAATCGGCTATGAATGGACTAGAAACATTGGATAAAATCAAAAATAGCAATCCAAATATCCCTGTAATTATGCTCTCTAGTCAAGACAAAATAGACGTAGCTGTAAGTTGTATGCATCACAAAGCATTTGATTATATAGTAAAGAGCGAAACTGCTTTTTTACGTTTACAAAAAACAATTGATACTATTTTTAAATATCAAAAAATGGAAAAAGAACTCAATTGGTACATCGACAGAATGTAAAATAATTTAATAGTATTCCAAAATTTAGGATTAAACAATTACACTTTATAAACTACATTTCTTCATTCACAAAAGAATCTTATAACTTTTGCATAAAATTCTATAATACTTTGACAAATTTAGCAACGCATCTTTGTTAAACATTTAAAAGTATATAAAAATGAAAAAATCAATTCTTATTCTAGCACTTATCGGTACTATTTTTACTTCTTGTAAAACAGCGCAACAAAAAGAGAATGCGGCCAAAACTAATGTAGCAGAAGCCAAACAAGATTTAGCCGATACTAGAGCCGACAATGCCGCCGAGTGGAAAAGTTACAAAGCTGCTGCTCAAATCAAAATTGCCGACAACAAAAAGCAAATCACAGTACTTAAAGAAAAAATGAACAAACCAGGCAACACGTTTGATGGAATGTACAGAAACCGTATAGAAAAATTAGAAGCCAAGAATATGGACCTCGAAAAAAAATTAAACGGATATGATGGTAACGCGACACAATGGGAAACCTTCAAAGGAAATTTTAATCGCGATATGAATGAAGTAGGCGAAAACATCAAAGATTTATTCAACTAAGAATAATGCGAAAATCAAAAAAGCGAGATACATTCTCGCTTTTTTTTTGTGCTTTAATCTCAAAAAGAATTGAGAAAAGTGTGAATAACACAAGTTTTCACAAAAGTTGTGTAACACCACATCTTTAAAATCGAATCACCTTTGTATCAAATAATTTAACAACCAAACATTATGAAAAAATTACTTTTTCTATGTATATGTATCGGTTATACATTTGCATCAAACGCACAAACTGAAGATAAAAAATGGAATCTCGGGCTTCATGGCGGAGTTACTCAATATCAAGGTGATTTAGGGCATGACTTTTACAAAACCAAAAACTCTATGTATGGGTTTGGAGGACTATCTGTATCAAGGTATTTGAACCGCTATTTAGATGCCAACCTATTACTTTCAAAAGGAACTTTAGGCTATAACAATGGCACAACAGCAGGTTTTAGAAATGATTATTCTGCAGTAGCTTTAAACTTGAGATTCAATTTTGTAAGTTCAGAATATGCAATTAGACCTTATGTTTTTGGAGGTGTAGGTGTACTTCTATTTGATAGTCAACTTAATTTTCACAAAGAAAAAATTGATTATGCCTTGCCTACTGCGGGTGGAGGGATTAACTTTCGATTGACTCCAATTGTTTCCTTAAACATACAAGAAACCTTTATGTTTACAGATAATGATGGTAGAGATGGTTCAGTTAAAGGTAAAAAAGATGATTTTCTTACTCATATGGTAGGATTAACTTTTAATCTTGGCGATACTAAAGATACAGATAACGATGGAGTTTCTGATAAAAAAGACAATTGTCCAGACACCCCAAGTGGTATTGCGGTGGATAAAAAAGGATGCCCATTAGATAGAGATGCTGATGGCGTAGCTGATTATCTAGACAATTGTCCAGACCTAGCAGGAACTTCTTCTTTAAACGGATGTCCAGACAAAGACAATGATGGCGTAGAAGATGCCAAAGACCGTTGTCCTGACCAAGCTGGAACAGTAGCCTTGAATGGTTGTCCTGATGCCGACAAAGATGGAGTGGCTGATATAGATGATCAATGTGCCAATACCAAACCTGGTACCAAAGTTGACACCAAAGGTTGTCCTATGGATAGTGATAACGATGGCGTAACCGATGATATAGACAGATGTCCTAATGTAGCCGGAATTGCTGGTTTGAAAGGTTGTCCAGATACAGATGGTGATGGAGTTGCTGATTTAGATGACCGTTGTCCAAACGCAAAAGGAACTATTGAAAACAAAGGTTGTCCTGAAATCACCAAAGCTGATGTGGTCAGAATAACTTATATTGGAAGCAAAATTTTCTTCGAAAATGATTCAGATAAACTAAAAGTGGCTTCATTGTCACAATTAGACGAACTGACTAAAATATTAGAAAAATACGAAGGTGCTAGCTTAACCATCGAAGGACATACCGACAGTGTAGGAACTGCTGTTTATAACGAAACGCTTTCGCAAAAACGTTCCAATTCAGTCAAGTTATATTTGATAGAAAAAGGAATATCAGAAGGTCGTTTAACTGCGGTGGGTTATGGAGAAAGCAAACCTATTGCATCTAACAAATCAGCCTTAGGAAAAGCCAAAAACCGTAGAGTAGAATTGAAAACCAATTATTAATTCAGTATTTGATTTTAGCAAAAAAGACGACTTTAAAAGGTCGTCTTTTCTGTTTTTAAACCCTAGGAATCTTATAAGTTTTACTAAAAGTTATACAACAAGATCGCTCCACATATAGACGACCTTTACCAAAAGTAGTATTCACCATCAATCTCCCAATTATTATGTTAGAAGTAAAAAAAGAAGGAATCATATTAGAAAAAACGCTAATGGGTTTTGAAATTGATGGCGTTTTGAATCCAGCGGTAATCATGCATGAAGGAGCCATTCATATATTTTATAGAGCGGTGGGCAAAGGAAACTATTCCAGTATTGGCTATGCCAAATTAAAATCGCCATTGGAAGTTGAAGAACGTAAAGATATGCCCTTAATCTTCCCTCAATTTGAATATGAAGAACACGGAGTTGAAGATGGAAGAATTGTAAAAATCAATGAAACTTTTTATTTGACCTATTGTGCGTATGATGGGGTAAATGCCTTAGGAGCTTTAGCCACTTCTACCGATTTAATGCATTGGGAAAAACAAGGAATTATTGTGCCTCAAATCATGTTTGACGAGTTCAAACGATTGGCTGAAACCAAAGGAAAAATCAACGAAAAATACTTGCGCTACAACAGTCATGATCGCATTAGAGAACGCAAAGGAAAAAAAGTTTGGGTTTGGGATAAAAATGTTATCTTTTTTCCAAGAAGAGTCAATGGTAAACTACTTTTTCTTCATAGAATAAAACCAGACATTCAATTGGTATCCATAAACGACCTGACAGAATTGACTACTGATTTTTGGCAAAACTATTTGCTACAATTCAAAGACACCATCGTACTAGAACCCAAGTATGAACACGAAATAAGTTACATCGGTGGAGGATGTCCTCCTATAGAAACCGAAAAAGGCTGGCTACTTATTTATCATGGGGTACATGATACCGTGAAAGGATATGTGTATTGTGCATGTGCGGCTTTGCTTGATTTGGAAAATCCACAAAAAGAATTGGCACGATTGCCTTACCCTCTTTTCAAACCAGAGACAAAATGGGAATTAAAAGGAGAAGTAAATAATGTTTGTTTTCCAACTGGAAGCGTGGTTGACAAAGACACTCTTTACATTTATTATGGCGCAGCCGATGAAAGAATTGCCTGTGTTTCACTTCATCTACCTGATCTACTTACCGAACTGCTACTTAATCTAAAATAACATGAAAATGAAATCAAACAAAAACCTCAATTTGTTTCCGCTACAAAGAATCAAAAACAAAACTGTCTTGCCTGAAATTCTTTTCATTACGTCTTATCCTCCAAGAGAATGTGGTATAGCTACCTACTCTCAGGATTTAATTTTTGCTTTGAATAATAAATTCAAGAAATCATTCAAACTCAAAATAGCAGCTTTAGAAACTCAAAATGAAAGTTATTCCTATCAAGAAGATATTGATACAATTTTAGAAACTGATTCTCCTGAATCGTATATAGAATTAGCTAAAAATTGTAACGAAAACAGTAATCTATCTTTGGTTATTATTCAGCATGAATTCGGACTATTTCATTCTAATGAAGGGGATTTTTTGTTGTTTTTAAAAGCCTTAAACAAACCCATAATAATAGCTTTTCATACGGTTTTGCCACAACCAGATTTAGTATTAAAAAAAATGATTTTGGCAATAGATCTCTATGCCACAGCTTTTATTGTGATGACACAAACTTCGGCCAAAATAATTGCGAAAGAATACCTCATAGCTCCCAATAAAATCATGGTTATTCCACACGGTACGCATTTGGTAGAGCATATCAATAAAAATATCTTGAAGGAAAAATATCAAGTTACAGGCAAAAAAATCATTTCCACTTTTGGTCTCTTAAGTTCTGGAAAATGCATCGAAACTTCGATAAATGCCCTAAAAACTATCATAAAAACACACCCTGAAGTGCTCTTTTTGGTGATTGGTAAAACACATCCTACGGTTATAAAAAACGAAGGAGAAGCCTACAGAACAAGTTTAGAAACCAAAATCAACAATTTAGGGTTAAATGACCATGTGAAATTCATTAATAAATACTTGCCTTTGAATGAGTTGTTAGAATACTTACAACTCACTGATATTTACTTATTTACTTCTAAAGACAGAAATCAAGCAGTATCAGGTACGTTCTCCTATGCTATTAGTTGTGGTTGTCCTATTATCTCTACTCCTATTCCACATGCAGTAGAAGTCTTAAAAAACGGAACGGGCATCATCATCGATTTTGAAAACCCAGAGCAACTCGCCAAAAATGTCATTCATTTGTTAAATAATGAACAATTGCGACAAGACATTTCCTCAAACGGAATTCATAAACTAGCACCAACCGCTTGGGAAAATTCGGCCATTACTCATGCGCTTTTGTTTCAAAAAGTGAGCCGTCGGAAAATTCAATTGCGCTATAAAATTCCACCTCTCAATTGGAATCATGTCAAAAACATGACTACTGATTTTGGAATGATTCAGTTTGCAAAAATCAATCAACCTGATATAAGCACTGGATACACTTTAGACGATAATGCTAGAGCATTGGTTGCTGTTTGCCAACATTATGAATTAACAAAAGACACGAGTGATTTGGTAATCATTGAATTGTATTTCAATTTCATCAAGTTTTGTTTACAACCCGATGGGCATTTTCTAAATTATGTTGATAAAAACCGAAAATTCACACTTCAAAACTCAGAAAACCTAGAAGATGCTAATGGTAGAGCCATTTGGGCACTAGGAAATTTAATTGCAATTAGTGATTTACTTCCCTTACCATTGGTAAACGAATCCAGAAAAACAATGCAATTGGCCTTGTCTACAGCACAGGCAATTCATTCAACTCGAGCGATGGCTTTTATCATCAAAGGGTTATATTATAGTCATTCGGCTAATTTTAATTTCGAAAATACTTTATTGCTAAAAACCTTAGCCGATCGATTAGTCCAAATGTACAAACATGAATCAGATGAAGAATGGGAATGGTTTGAAAGTTATTTAACGTATGGAAACAGTATTTTACCAGAAGCTTTGCTGTGTGCCTATTTAGTAACAAACAATCCTATTTATCAAACAATTGCCAAAACATCATTTGATTTTTTACTTTCAAAAACGTTCAATGATGATGCTATAAAAGTTATTTCTAATCAAGGGTGGATGCACAACAAGGTTCAAATTACTGAACCTAAAAAAGGAGGCGAACAGCCAATTGATGTGGCTTACACAATAATGGCATTGAGCAAATTTTACGACCATTTTGATGAAGAAAAGTATTTGAAAAAAATGGAGATCGCTTTTGAATGGTTTTTGGGTAAAAATCATTTGCATCAAATTATTTACAACCCATGCACAGGAGGGTGTTATGACGGCTTAGAAGAAACCTATATCAATTTGAATCAAGGAGCTGAATCGACAGTAAGTTATATGATGTCACGATTAACAGTAGAAAAATATATAAAAACAAAGAAAAAAACTAAAACTAAAAAATATGCTCTTCCGCAACCCTCAAAAAATGGAACCTTACCCAAAACTACAATTATAAGTGCCGAATAAAATTATATGAGAACCGCAATAAATAAAATGCTCGAAGAAATTGGAGAATTTTCGCTTTTTGGAGGACGTTTTTTTAGAGAAATTAGCACCTCCCCTTTTCAAATTAACGAATTCATTCGGCAATGTTATGCCATCGGATACAAGTCACTTCCATTAGTGACCATCACTGGGTTTATCATGGGATTGGTCTTGACGATTCAATCCCGTCCCACGATGACAAAATTTGGAGCCGAAAGTTGGTTGCCAAGTATGGTTTCATTATCGTTAATCAGAGAAATTGCTCCCGTAATCACAGCACTTATTTGTGCTGGGAAAATTGCTTCCGGAATTGGTGCCGAATTGGGCGCTATGAAAGTAACGGAACAAATTGATGCTATGGAAGTATCGGCGATCAATCCATATAATTATTTGGTGGTAACACGCATTTTGGCTACTACTTTGATGGTGCCGCTTTTAGTTATTTATGCGGATTTTGTTGGGATTTATGGTGGCTATATCGGATACAATGTAAGAGGCACAATGGGATTGTACCGCTATTTTTCGGATGTATTTGAACACTTAGAGTTTTTAGATTTAATGCCAGCAATTATCAAAACTTTTTTCTTTGGTTTTTTTATTGGATTGATTGGTTCCTATAAAGGTTTCAATGCTTCTAGCGGAACAGCTAGTGTTGGGATTGCAGCCAATGAAGCAGTCGTTATGGCCTCTCTTTCTATTTTTATTATCGATATGGTAACGGTTCAAATAACCGATTTATTTTTTTAATAATGGAGAAAGAACCACTCATCAGTATCAAAAACGTATGGAAATCTTTTAAAAAAAATAAAGTTTTAAAAGGGTTGAATCTATCTGTAAACAAAGGAGAAAGTCTAGTCATTTTAGGACGATCTGGCTCTGGAAAATCCGTTTGTATCAAATGCATTGTGGGTTTGATTAAAGCCGATAAGGGACAAATTCTCGTTTTTGGTTCGGATGTAACCAAGCTAAAAACGGAAGTCCTAAACAAAATCAGAATCCGAATTGGGTTCATGTTTCAAAATGGTGCCCTGTATGACTCGATGTCTGTTAGAGACAATTTAGCCTTTACTTTAAAACATCATACCAAAGACTTAGAAGCATCCCAGATTGAGAAACAAACGATAGAAGCTCTTGAAGCTGTGGGATTATCAGAAGCTATTGATAAAATGCCTTCAGAATTATCAGGTGGAATGCGAAAACGAGTTGGTTTAGCAAGAACATTAATCATTCAACCTGAAATTATTTTGTATGACGAACCTACTTCGGGACTTGACACAATTACGGCTAGGGAAATTAGTGAATTGATTGTTTCCATTCAAAAAAAACAACACACGACTTCAATTATCATTACGCATGATATGGCTTGTGCAAAAGCTACAAGTGACCGAATTATGATTTTAAATGAAGGGGTAATTCATGCCGAAGGAACTTATTCTGAGTTAGAGAATAGTAATGACGAATGGGTACAATCGTTTTTCATATAGAAAGCTAATCAAAAATTAATAAAATATTCGATACTAAAATCGTAATCCTTTAGGCAGCTATTGGGAAATGGTTATCATTCATAAAACCATTACGGGGCAACAGAAAACATATACTATGGCAAATTCATCAAATTATACTTGGAAATTAGGAGCATTTGTTCTTTTGGGAGCAACATTGTTTGTCATCACAATCTATTTTATAGGAAAAAATAAAAATCTTTTTGGGAGTACATTTCGCTTGCGGTCAGAATTCAAAAATGTTAGCGGACTTAAAGTGGGCAATAATGTTCGCTTTTCTGGAATTAATGTAGGAAGTGTAAAAAACATCGAGTTTGTATCAGACTCTGCAGTGATTGTGGAACTAATTATCAAAGAAGAGATTCAACCTTATATCAAAAAAGATGCGCAAGCTAGTATTGGAACAGACGGCCTGATGGGTGACAAAGTTCTTACGATTTCACCAGGAACTTCGTCAAATGAAATTGTGAAAGACAACGCGACCATCGTTTCTGTAAAAGCCATAGAACTTGAAGATTTGATGAAAAGTTTGCAAAAAAGTGTTGATAATGCTCAAATAATTACCCTTCAACTTTCGGAATTTAGTTTGAAAATTAATAAAGGAAAAGGAGCTTTAAATAAAGTGTTGACCGATGAAGAATTTGCTAACCAAATTGATCAAACAATGAAAAATTTGAAAATAAGTTCAGATGAATTTGCCGTTTTTAGTAAAAATATGAATGACAAAAATGGAACTTTATCACAATTAATGACCAATCCAGCATATGCTGCATCCATAAAAAAAACGGTAACCAACTTAGAAAAAAGCACTTATGAAATAGATGTTTTTTCTAAAAAATTAAATAGCAGTCGTGGCATCTTATCCAAATTAGTGGATGATGAACGACTAGCTGCCTCACTCGATTCTTCTTTAACCAATATTGAAAAAGGTTCTAAAAATTTACTAGAAATCGAAGAAGCTGCTAAACACAATTTTTTGCTAAGAGGTTTTTTTAGAAAAAAAGCCAAGGCTGAAAAAAAAGAGAACTAAAACTACACCTTGTAAAACCTAGGAATAAAACAAGTTATAGGCATAGTTATGTAACACTTACTGGACTCAAAAGCAAGAACTTTGATCAGTAATGAAAACTATTTCATTGCTTTAAATCAAAACACAATGGCTACTATAATTACAAGTGCAAAAAAAGAGAAAAGTCCAGAAGTTGAGAGTCAAAAAATAGTAAAAAACCACGAAAAGGCAGCCTTACATCATGAAAAAGCGGCCAAACTACATCGTGAAGCAGCTAAATTTCAAAAAGAAGGAAACAGTACAATGGCATGTGGATGCAATTGCAAGGCCAAAAATGAAACTGATTTAGCTAAAAAAATTCAGAAGAAAAACCAAAAAAAACAATCACAGTTTGCCTAGCCAACAGATTCGCCTTAGAATAAACCCAAAAAAGCATCCTTTACTTGGGATGCTTTTGTAATTGTATAGTTATGAAAACTATTGAAGAACTCAACAAAAATATTCTTAAAATTACTCAAACGATTCAAAATGAGTTCCCTGAACTTATGCCTTTTTTGAACGAAATGACCATAACAATTCCAATGTTACATTCGCCAGAAGTAGATCAAAAAGCTTTATATGATTATTATAACTCCTTGAGAAATCTACTGATGAAGTATGCCCCAAACCACAATGTTCTATTTCAATCTATCTAAAAAATCATGAAAAACACCTTAAGAAAAGCTATTTATTTGGATCATTATACGGCGATGGTATTTGATTATAACAATCAAATGGCGGTACTAGAAAAAACTATAGCATCTGAAATGAATCCTTTTGTGAAAGAAGAAATTCTACAAAAAGGTGAAAGCCACTGGCACAACAAAGAACAAGATTTACAACACGCTTTTTATAAAAAAATAATAGCCGAGGTTGCTCCTTGTAGCGAAGTTTTTTTCTTTGGTCCAACAACTGCAAAAACCGAATTAATAAATATCATTCAAGATAAACCCCAGTTTGATGCAATAAAAATTTACAGTAAGAACATTGATAAAATAACAGAAAATCAAAAAATTGAATTGATAAATGCCACATTTAAAATTCCATAAAATGAAAAATCAATCACTACATATTGAAGTGCTTTTCGAAAGACTTACATTAATAGTAACCAAAGTCTTGGGGAGTTATTTCGCGTTTATCTTGGCTTTAACACTAGTACTTTTTTGGTGGAGTACAAATTTATTTACTTCCGATAATTGGCATCAAAATATTGGTGATATCATTTTCGGTTTTACTTTTTTGAGTTTGTTTATTATCCAAAAATCTTTCAATCGCTATTCGGCTTTGATACACTTGAAAATGAATGAACTCATTTCCTCACACGAAAGGGCCAAAAATACGGTAATGAATACAGGCAATAAAACAGAAAAAGAAATAAGAGAACTTTCGGAAGAATACATAGAATCTGATGCTACATTCGAAAAAGAAGTTAATAATGCTTTGAATGATGTAAATACAGAAAACCAAGTATGAGTTTTTCAAATTAAGCTATTTCAAAATACTAATGCCTTCAACTTTAATTAATAAATAAAACAACAATCAAATGAAAAAAACAATTGTAATGACTAGCCTGCTTATAGGTTTAAGCTGGTGTTCACAAGGACAAACTATTTCAAAAAACGCACTTGGACTAAGAATTGGCGATAACGATGGTTTTGGAGGAGAACTTTCCTATCAAAGAAAAATGGCTACAAACAACCGATTAGAACTGGATTTGGGATGGCGCAGTAGTAATAATATTGACGCGCTAAAATTGGCAGGAATTTACCAATGGGTTTGGAATATTGACGGAGGTTTTAATTGGTATGCAGGTGTTGGTGCTGGATTAGGTTATTGGAATCATGATGACAATCTCAATGATGACAATGGTGTTTTTGCTTTCATAGCTGGCGACTTAGGTATTGAATACGACTTTGACGTTCCTATCCAAGTATCACTTGATATTAGACCTGAATTGTATTTTAATTCAAATGATTATCGTGATAATAATTTTGGACCAGACATTGCTTTGGGAATCCGATATCGATTTTAAGTGAGATAATGTGTGAATATTATAACTCTTAATTAAAATAGTACAATTCAAAATTCTTGAGCTTTTGCACCTTTGTACAATCAGGAAAATACATTCTTGATCTAAATTTTATCATCATGAATACTACAGAACTTAAAGGAGATTGGGAAGTACAAAAAGGGAAACTCAAACAAAAATTTGCCAAACTAACAGATAACGACTTATTATTCTTAGATGGAAAAAAAGACGAAATGTTGGGTAGAATTGAAAAAAAATTAGGCAAAACCAAAGCCGAATTAAAAAGGATTATCGAATCGCTTTAATCCATTAATTGAAATACAATAGAATCATGAAAAAATCCATTTATACCTTTGCAGTAACTGCATTTTTTGCAGCAATACTATTCACTGCTTGTAAATCGAACACAGAAAAAGAGGCAGACGCTACCGAAAAAGTCATTGATGCCAACGAAAATCTTGATGCAGTTAACGAAGACATCAATGATGACGAAGCCAATAAGGCCAACGATATAGAGTGGCAAACGTACAAAGAAGAGGTAAATGCAAGTATTTCTGCTAATGAAGTTCGCATTGCTGAACTGAAAGCCGCTTTAAAAAAAACAGGTAACACTTTTGATGCCAATTATTCTAAAAGCATTCAATCCTTAGAAGATAGAAATGCTTCGTTGAAAATGAAAATCAAAAATTACGAGAACAATCAAACCGATTGGGATTCCTTTAAACGAGAAGTTGATTCGGATATGACCGAATTAGGAAAAGCCTTCAAAGACTTGACAGTAAAAAACAAAAAGTAATCTTCTAGAAAAACAGAAGTGATTGAAACGAAAAAAGCAAAGGGTAATCCTTTGCTTTTTTTTATTTAGATTTTTCCGTAATACATTGCTTTTACAATACCATCTGAAAGTCCAATTTTCGGCACGTAAATTTGACGGGCTCCACTCCACTTCATAGCATTCAAATAAATGCGAGTCGCAGGTACAATTACGTCGGCACGGTCTGAATTCAATCCCAATTGCGAAATACGTTGTTCGTAAGTTAATGAACTCAAATAGGCATATTGCGAATTAATATATATATAAGACAATGGTTTATCTTGCTGTTTACCAGACATCTTAAACAACTTATTGATGTTCCCTCCAGAACCAATCAAAGTAACTTCGTCATAATCGGCAGTGTTGGTTCTAATCCATTTTTCGATTTCTTCCCAAACGACATCATGTACCATTTCGTTTAGTAAACGTACAGTACCCGCTTTGAAAGAACGAGAATTAACCATTTTTCCATTAGAAAATAAAGTGAACTCCGTACTACCTCCACCTACATCTACAAATAAGTAGGTTTCATCTGTTTTTAATAAATGATGTAAATCAGTAGAAGCAATAATAGCCGCTTCTTTTTTACCATCTATGATTTCAATTTTGATATCGGCTTTTTTCTTAATCAATGCCACCACTTCTTTGGCATTATAGGCTTCTCGCATCGCTGAAGTAGCGAAAGCTTTGTAACATTCTACTTTGTGCACCTTCATCAAAAGATTAAATGCCTTCATAGCATCGCACATTCGTTCTATATTCTCTGGAGAAATTTCTCCAACTGTAAAAGCGTCTTGTCCTAAACGAATAGGAACGCGTACCAATGAACTCTTACTGAATTGTGTTTCTTTTCCTTCTTGTTCAACAATATTAGCAATCAATAAACGCATCGCATTCGATCCTATATCAATAGCTGCATATTTTTTAATTTTAATCATATTTTCCCTCATTCATTTGTAACAGCATAATCCATTTAGATTATGCTTCTTCAGTAATTACTTCAAGTTTATTTTGATAATATTTATAAGTCTCGATTTGTGCTCTAAAAAGAGGCTCTCCATTTCTTTGTTTGTAATTGTTGTCTAAGTTTTTAGAATGATAGCGTGCTTTTACATTTCCTTTCCAGCCCAAATCAAAATGATCGATCAATTCATTTTTGATATCTTGGTCATAGATAGGACAAGTTACCTCTACCCTTGCATCTAGGTTTCTTCTCATAAAATCTGCCGATGAAATGTATACTTCAGGAATTCCTGCATTACCAAAAATATACACTCTAGAATGTTCCAAATAATTATCAACAATACTTATTGCTTCAATGTTTTCGCTTAGTCCAGGGATACCAGGTATTAAAGAACAAATACCTCTAACTTCTAATTGAATTTTGACTCCCGCTTTGCTAGCTTGATATAACTTATCAATCATTTCAAAGTCAGACAAACTATTCATTTTTAATTTTATGTAGGTTTTTCTACCTGCCAAAGCGTGCGTTATTTCACGATCTATTAATTTCACAAACTTACTTCGGGTGTAATGTGGAGAAACAATTAAATGCTTGTAGCGATGTACTCTATAATTTACATCAAAGAAATCAAAAATCTTATTGATGTCTTTTAAAATCTGCTGATGGCTTGTGAAAAGGGTTACATCGGTATATACTTTAGCGGTTGACTCATTGAAATTACCCGTAGATACAAAGCCATAACGTTTTATTTTGTCTTTTTCTTGTCTTTCGATTACACAGATTTTGCTATGCACTTTTAAGCCTTTGATTCCAAATATTAATTCTATGCCTTCTGTTTTCATTTGTTCAGCATATGAAATATTGGAGGCTTCATCAAATCGAGCTTGTAATTCGATTTGAACCGTAACTTTTTTACCATTCTTGGCAGCGTTGATTAAAGAACTAATAATCTGTGAATTCTTCGCCAGACGATACAAAGTTATTTTGATAGAAAGCACTTTTGGATCCAATGCAGCTTCTCTTAAAAACTTAGTCAAATAAGAAAACGATTGATAAGGCGCATTCAACAAATAATCTTTTTCACTTATTTTTTCAAGCATACTCCCTTCTAGACTTAAACCAGGAATTGGCAACGGTACATTAGACTTGTACAATAAATCAAATCGACCTAAGTTTGGAAAGTCCATATAATCTCTTCGGTTGTGATAACGTCCTCCTGGAATGATACTATCAGTAGAAACAATATGCATTTTATCCAAAAAGAAATTGAGCGTATCCTCTTCTATTTCTTGGTCGTAAATAAAACGAACAGGCTCTCCAATTCGACGGTCTTTTACACTCAAAGCAATTTTCTCGATCATACTTTTACTCAAATCGCTATCGATATCTAATGAGGCATCTCTAGTAATTTTTATCATGTGAGCTGATATGCTTTGATAGGAGAAAATATTAAAAATGCTACTTAAATTTTGACGAATCACATCATCTAAAAGAATTACATATTGTTTTTCGTTCTTTGAAGGTAACACAACAAATCGATTGATTGTTTTAGGAATTTCGATTACAGCATAGCGCACTTCTTCCTCCTTTTTCATAACCAATTTCACTGCCAAATAACCAAAGGTATCCTTAAGCAAAGGGAATTCGGCTAGGTCATTCAAAATGATAGTAACTAATTCAGGGCTTACTCTTTGAATGAAAAAATCTTTTAGATAGTTTTCCTGATCTTTATCTAAATCATTCTCGTTGATAATGTAGATATTTTCTTTTTGTAACTGACTCTCAATTTCATTTAATATATTCAAACTTTCAGCTTGGTGTTCTATTACAATTTCTGTAATTTCTTTGACCAATTGTTGAGCAGAAACACCTCCTAAATATTTCTCACCTGAAATTCCAGAAAGACTTAATCTACGGATGGCTGCAAATCGAACTCTAAAGAATTCATCTAAATTGTTGGAAAATATACCTAAAAAACGCAATCTATCTAATAAAGGAACGGAATCATCAGCGGCTTCTTGCAAAACACGGGCATTAAAAGCTAACCAACTTTTTTCTCTGTCAATATATTTATGTATCAAAACTTTATTTATTTTAAATCTTTAGGAATAATTACTTTTAAAGTTTTACCTTTTTCTATGGCACTCCAATCGTCTACATCAAATTGTAGCGAAACAAACCCAGATGTAGGAACATTTTCAATAAAAACGTCACCAAATTTATTAACAAAATTTGTAATTGCCCCATTATGTCCAAAAAGAATTACACTATCAAATTCATTTTTACAGGATTTAATCACCTTAGTTAATTGATTTTCATCAAAAGTATACAAATCCTCTTTGTAAATAATACTCTCTATGGGATAGGATAAATTTTGAGCAAAAATTAAAGCGGTTTGAGAAGCTCGTTCTGCCACACTTGTCCAAAGCAAATAGGTTTTAGGTAAATACTTTGAAACATAGCTAGATACAAGATGTGCCGCTTGTAAACCGTTTTTAGACAAGGGTCTGTCTCTATCCTTTAAGGGTGTTTCCCAACTTGATTTTGCATGCCGAACTAAGATTAAATTTTTCATGGTATTTCGGATTAATTAGTTCTACTACTCTTTAGCTTTAGGCTTTTGTCTTTTTTAAAATCAATCATTGATTTTTTTAGACTCTTAAATTACGGTTAATTTCTTAGTCTCCATTCAACGAAATACAAATTAACAATTGTTTAATCTTTATTTATTAAAATGAATATGATAATGAAAGACTAAACAAAAAATCAACATTACTAAACTATTGAATTTGATGTATTTAATAAAAAAAGTCTTTATACGTAGGAAATAGATTGTTTAAAAAAATATTCGAAACAAAAAAATAAAAAATATAACATATAATACATTTGGCGAGTTGCATGTAGGATTACAAATATGTACTTTTTTATATTTTGAATTAGACGTCTTTTTACTTGAAAAGAAATCCAATTCAAAATAAATTAGACAGATACTTTTATTTATAAAAATAAATATGTAAATTACTAATAATTAATACCATACAATAATAAAAAACTATTGACCAACTGGATTTAAATGAATTCAAATGCAAAAATAGCTATTATGAAAACAAGAATTATCACTTTCATTACGATGTTACTAGCTGCGGTGGTTTATGGTCAACAAGATGCACAATTCACTCAGTACATGTACAACACCATTAGTATTAACCCTGCGTATGCAGGTAGTCGCGGAGTTATGAGCATATTTGCGCTGCATCGTACCCAATGGGTAGGTTTGGATGGAGCACCCACTACTAATGCCGCCTCAATCAATACGCCTATTAGCAATAGTAATTTAG
>NZ_JBCGDP010000029.1:0-27693 GCF_038739875.1 Flavobacterium polysaccharolyticum | reverse complement strand
AATATATTCTTCGCAAACCTTACGTTTGAATTCCTCCGAATAATTAGAATAACGTTTTGTAGTGTTTGTTCCTGCACGATTGATCATAAATTTACATTTTTATGTAAACTTATTTCAGGACAAGACATACCGATATACCCACGAAGTACCATAAGTGATGATAAAATGGGTCGCTTGCTGTAATTGCTTTTGGGTGTCTAAAAGAATTCGGTTCAGTTTACTCAACATTACTTCGGCATCAGCATCACTCAACTCAGAATGAACTTCATAACAATGCCATCTTTCATTGAAGAAAAAAATATCATCTTTGGTGAAAAATCTTTGCAACACCACTCTTTCTATAAGTTTTTCAATAGAAACCGGATTGAAAATAATACCAAAAGGATTCACTTGGGTTTGAAATTTATAATAGAGTAATTTATCCCCCATATTTTCAGCAAAGCAAGAGCCTAAAGAAACAATTTTGGAATTGTAGTCTATTGGCTTGGTATTTTGAGGAATGGATATTTTCGTTGTAAAGTTCATAGTTTTTCTCTCAAATTTTGATCATTGAAAATGAAAACAGTTTAAAACTCATTTTCTCGCAAAGGCGCAGAGCCGCAAAGAAAAGACAACTCAACATTTGCACCTCAACGTCTCTGTTAGATAAATTTAGTGAAATCCTTGAGAGAAATAATCGTTAAACTTCGAGTTGTAGACTAAAGATTATTCACAATTCTTGTAATTCCGTTTTTAATCAATGATTCATTAAAATTAATCAACAAACCTAATTTCATTCCAGTTATTTTTAGATAGGTTAAAAGTTGTTTAGGATGAACATTAACTATTTGTTCAACCGATTTTATTTCAATAATCACTTTTTCTTCAATAATCAAATCAGTTCTAAAACCTATATCCAAAAATACTTCATCCCAAATTACTGGTAATGGTTTCTGTCTTTCAACTTTTAATCCTCTATTAGTCAATTCATAATAAAGTATAGCCTCATAAACCGACTCCAACAATCCTGGCCCGAGCTTAGTATGAATTTTATAACAAACATTAACAACAATTCTGGAAATTTCGTTTTCAGTCATATTTGTAATTTTGATACAAAATACTAAAATTCCTTCAAAACAAATAACGCCAATTATTCATAAAGTAAAAAAAATCAAAAAAGACGCAGAGTAGCAAATTCTATAGCTTATCAAATAGGTATTCAATAAACACTTTGCGGCTCTGCGTCTTTGCGAGATAATATTGTCTAAAAGATTAGCGAGCTACTTCACAAACTCAATAGCCTTTTCTAAAGCTTCAGATACACCAGCAGCGTTCTTTCCACCAGCTGTAGCAAAGAAAGGTTGTCCTCCTCCGCCTCCTTGTATGTATTTCCCTAATTCGCGAACTACTTGTCCTGCGTTTAAGTTTTTATCGGCTACTAATTCTTTAGAAATATAGCAGGTCAACATTGGTTTGTCTTCATTTACAGTAGCCAAAACCATGAAAATATTGTTTCCTAAATTACCTAATTCATACACCAAATCTTTGGCACCTTCAGCAGTTAAATCTACTTGTTGCGCTAAGAATTTAACGCCGTTTACTTCTTGAAAAGCAGCGGCTAATTCGCCTTTCATATTCTTGGCTTTGTCTTTTAGCAACGCTTCTATCTGCTTTTTTAAAGAAGCATTCTCATCTTGCAGTGTTTGAATCGCTTTTATAGGGTCAACAGCATTTTTCAACACTTCTTTCATCTCTCCAAAAGTAATCAACTGTGATTCAAAGAAATCCTTAGCTGCTTCACTGGTAATCGCCTCAATTCGGCGAATTCCTGCAGCAACAGCACCTTCTGAAACAATTTTGAAATGCCAAATCTCAGAAGTATTCGCCACGTGTGTTCCTCCACATAACTCAACAGAATCACCAAACTTAATCATACGAACCAAATCGCCATATTTTTCACCAAACAAAGCAATAGCTCCTTCTTCTAGCGCTTGTTCTTTGGCAATTCCACGCTTCTCAATTAATGGCAAACTTTCGCGAATTCTTGCATTAACAAAATTCTCAACCTCTTTCAACTCTTCGTCTGATACTTTAGAGAAGTGCGAAAAGTCAAAACGTAAAGAAGCCGAACGCACCATAGAACCTTTTTGTTCAATGTGTGTTCCTAACACTTTTCTCAACCCTTGATGTAACAAGTGGGTTGCAGTATGATTAGAAGACGTTCTTGCTCTTTGCTTTACATCTACAATCGCTTGGAAAGTATCAGTTAAATTTTCTGGTAATGATTTTGCCAAATGAATGGTTTGGTTGTTCTCTTTTTTTGTATCAATAATATAGGTAATGTCGCCATTACTAGCTTCTAGATATCCTTTATCGCCTGTTTGTCCACCACTTTCCCCATAAAAAGGAGTCGCGTTAAAAACCAACTGAAAAATTTCTCCTTCTTTTACACTTTCTACTCTACGGTATTTTGTGATTTTTACTTGGTGCTGCAAACGATCATAACCTACAAACTCCTGAATATCATCTTCTACAATTACATTCCAATCACCCGCAGTAACTTTTGATGCTGCACGAGAGCGTTCTTTTTGCAATTGTAATTGTTCTTCAAAAACTTTTTCGTCTAATTGCAATCCTTTTTCGGATAGAATCAAAGCCGTCAAATCGATTGGAAAACCATAGGTATCGTACAATTCAAAAGCTTTTTTACCATCAATCACCTTGCTTTGATTGTTAGCAATTACTGCATCTAGTAAAACCAAACCTTGATCTAGCGTACGCAAGAAAGAACTTTCTTCTTCACGAATCACATTAGAACATAATGCTTTTTGAGAACGAATTTCAGGAAAAGAAGCACTCATTTGTGCACTTAAAGTATCTACTAATTTATAGATAAAAGGCTCTTTGGTATTTAAGAAAGTAAAGCCGTAACGAATAGCACGACGTAAAATTCTACGAATTACATATCCTGCGCCTGTGTTGGATGGCAGTTGTCCGTCGGCTATTGCAAAAGCAACTGCACGAACGTGATCTGCAATCACACGAATCGCAATATTTATTTTTTCTTCTTCTTCATTGGCCGCTTTAATCGTATAATTTGCACCTGTAATAGTTTCAATTTCTCGAATCAGCGGAGTAAATACATCTGTATCATAGTTTGACTGAACCCCTTGTAAAACCATACAAAGACGCTCAAATCCCATACCCGTATCAACGTGTTGTGCTGGCAATTTTTCAAGAGAACCATCCGCTTTACGGTTGAATTCCATAAATACATTATTCCAAATTTCAACCACTTGAGGATGATCAGCATTGACTAATTCTTTACCGTCAATCAATGCTTTTTCTTCGGCTGAACGAATATCAACGTGAATTTCAGAACATGGACCACAAGGACCTTGATCTCCCATTTCCCAGAAATTGTCTTTTTTATTTCCTAATAAAATACGGTCTTCTGCAATTAAAGTTTTCCAAATATCATAAGCCTCTTGATCGAAAGGAACATTTTCCTCAACGCTTCCTTCAAAAACAGTTACATAAAGTATGTCCTTGTCAATTTTATAGACATCTGTCAGTAATTCCCAAGCCCAATGAATGGCTTCTTTCTTGAAATAGTCCCCAAACGACCAGTTCCCTAACATCTCAAACATTGTGTGGTGATAGGTATCGATACCTACTTCCTCCAAATCATTATGCTTTCCTGAAACACGCAAACATTTTTGGGTGTCCGCAATACGTTGGCTTTTTGGAGTTCCTAAGCCCAAAAAATATTCTTTGAATTGCGCCATTCCTGAGTTGTTGAACATCAAGGTTGGATCGTCTTTAAGAACGATAGGCGCCGAAGGAACAATTAAATGTCCTTTGCTTTCAAAAAAATCTAAAAATTGTTTACGTACGTCTTGTGATTTCATAGTATTTGATGCGAAATTGGTCTTGAATTGTTTTAATAATTTAGAAAGCACAACAGTCCCCTGTTTATCAGTAGACTAAAAAGACTTCATTTTCTAATTATTTTATTTATGGTAAAAAAAAGAAGAACATTTGAAACATTTCTTAAATTTGTTCGACTAACTTTTTTACAGGTTGCAAAAATAGGGTATTTTAAAATATGGCGAAAGTAAAATATTATTACGATTCCGAAAAATTAGCGTATCGAAAAATTACCACTAAAAAGAGGAAAAAAATCGGTTTTGCTGTCCTGTTTTTGGTGGCCTCGGCGCTTTTTGGTTTCCTTTCATTTGTGGCCTTATTGAATGTTCCTTATTTCAAAACTCCCAATGACAGAGTTCAAGAAAGAGAAATTGAAAATTTAAAGCTGAATTATGCCATTTTAAATAAAAAGCTAGAGCAATTACAAGGAGTAGCAGAACAAATAGCCGAACGTGACAATAATTTGTACAGAACGTATTTCAATACGGCACCTATTTCTGATGAAGAACGAAAATCAGGGTATAAAAACAAAAATAAATATGTCGCCTTACAAGGATTTAATAATTCAGAACTCGTGAGCAGCACGACGAAAAAGATGGATGTTTTGAGTAAACAATTAGCCATTCAATCTAAATCTTTGGATGTTATTTTGAAATTGGCAGAGGCAAAACAGGTCTTTTTGGCCAGTATTCCTGCCATTCAACCTGTACGAAATGAAAATTTAAAACATGTGGCTTCTGGGTTTGGTTATCGTACCGATCCGTTTACCAAAGCACGTAAAATGCATGAGGGCATGGATTTTACGGCAAAAACAGGAACCCCAATTTTCGCTAGTGGTGATGGCATTGTGGCAAGAGCAGATAACTCGGCTTCGGGATTTGGGAATCATATCGTAATTCGGCATGGTTATGGCTATGAAACCCTCTACGCACATTTAAGCAAATACAAGTGTAGAGCCGGACAACGTGTCAAAAGAGGTGACATCATTGGTTATGTAGGAAGCACGGGACGTTCCGAAGCTCCGCATTTGCACTACGAAGTACACAAAAACGGAAAAGTAGTCAATCCGTTGAATTTTTATTACGGTAATATATCAGCGGTTGAATATGTGGCCATATCTAATTTAGCGAATCAAGAAAACCAATCACTGGATTAATCTTTTAAAAAAGTCTCCAGCCAAACAGTGATCAGTTATTATAATTTATTAAAAAGACCGTTCAAAAAACAATAAAAATGCATATAGAATTAGCACCAGAAAAAAGATATTATAGCATTGGCGAAGTGGCCAAAGCCTTTGGCGTTAATACCTCTTTGATTCGATTCTGGGATAGTGAATTTGATATTTTAAAACCAAAAAAAAATGCCAAGGGCAACCGAATGTTTACTCCAGAAGATGTCAAAAACCTACAACTGATTTATCACTTAGTCAAAGAAAGAGGATTTACTTTAGAGGGAGCTAAAACCCATTTAAAAGAAGGACAAAAGAAATCCTTGGATAAATTTGACATCATTCGAAAATTAGAAGCCATAAAAACACAATTAACCCTTATTAAAAACGAACTTTAAACCTTAAGAGAAAAAATACTAAAATTAAACACTAAATAATAAACCTTAAAATTAAATAAACATGAGAAGATTTTTGCCTTGGATTATCGGAATTGGATTAGTTATAATCGTTGCTTTTTGGGTGATGGGTTTAAAAAACACCGCTTTGAAATACAGCCAAGCTGTAGGTAAAGAATGGGGAAATGTTGACGCTGCCTATCAAAGAAGAAATGATTTAATTGGGAACTTAGTAAACACAGTAAAGGGTGCGGCCGATTTTGAAAAAAGCACATTGACAGCTGTAATTGAAGCCCGTGCAAAAGCAACATCAGTAACTGTTGACCCTTCAAACATTTCACCTGAACAATTAACACAGTTTCAACAAGCTCAATCAGGAGTATCGTCATCATTATCTAGATTATTAGTAAGTGTTGAAAAATATCCTGATTTAAAAGCTAATGCAAACTTTTTGAAATTACAAGATGAATTAGCGAGTACCGAAAATCAAATTTTGACTGCACGAACTCGTTTCAATGAATCTGTTGAAGTATACAATGGTTATATCTTAGCCATGCCACAAAGTTTTTTCTTAGGCAATTACAAAGAGAAACCTTTCTTCAAATCTGTTGAAGGCGCTGATAAGCCTGTTGAAGTAAAATTCTAATCCTCCCCAACCCCTCCGAAGGAGGGGCTTTTTTTATACCAATAAAAAAACTAAACAAATGTCAAAAGTAGAAGACTTTTTAACTAAAGAAGAGGAAAGCGCCATAGTAGAAGCTATTTGTGTAGCCGAAAAAAATACTTCTGGCGAGATTAGAGTTCACATAGAAGCAACCACTGCCTTAGACGCCTATGACAGGGCTATGGAGGTTTTTCATGAACTCAACATGGATGCTACTGAATTACAAAACGGCGTACTCATTTATCTAGCGGTAAACGACAAAACCTTTGTGATCTGTGGAGACAAAGGAATCAATGATGTAGTAGCCCCTGATTTTTGGGACTGCACTCGTGATGCTATGGTGAGCCAATTCAAACTAGGAAATTACAAACAAGGCTTGATTGATGGCATTTTAAATGCTGGAGAACAACTCAAAAAATATTTCCCTTGGCAAGAAGGTGACACTAATGAATTGTCAAACGAAATTTCTAAAGGATAACCTATGAAAAATTCCAAAATAAAAACATCAAATTCCAACGGAATTTTTCGATTACCCCTTTTGCTTATTGCTTTTTTAACCTTTCACTGCAGCTTTGCACAATTTACTATTCCAGAAAAACCTAGTGCTCAAACTTCGGTGTATGATTATGCTAATTTATTTAGCGCTGAAGAAAAAGCACAACTAGAAGAAAAATTAGTTCGCTATTCTGATTCGACTACCACTCAGATTGTAGTAATTTCTATTGAAAGTCTAAAGAATGAAAATGTCAATCAATTGGCGACCAATTGGGCACAAACTTGGGGAATAGGACAAGCCAAAGAAGATAACGGTGTCATCATTTTGATTGCTAAAAATGATAGAAAAATAGCCATTAATCCTGGTTACGGACTCGAAGACCGACTAACTGCTGGAATTGGAGGAGAAATCATCCGAAATATCATTACTCCAGAATTCAAGGCAGGAAGTTATTACAGAGGAATTGACAAAGGAACTGATGCCCTTTTTGATGTTTTCAAAGGCAAATACAAAGGTGAACGAAAAAAATCTTCAGGAAAAAGCTTTCCCATTTTACCTTTGATTTTTATTGTTGTCGTCCTGATTATTATTTTCTCTAAAAACAAAGGCGGAGGCAATTCTGGAAATCGAGGAGGCGGAGGTCCTAGCCTACTCGATGTTATCATTTTAAGTAACCTTGGCCGTGGCGGCGGAGGTGGATTTGGTGGTTCATCTGGCGGAGGTTTTGGCGGTGGCGGATTCGGAGGTGGATTCGGCGGTGGCGGATTCTCTGGAGGAGGTTCAAGCGGAAGTTGGTAAGTAAAAAATATTGCCTTATTAAAATCTAAAAAGACAATTTCGATTTGAATTCAAATTACTTGTATAAATTTCATTTCAGTGCTTCGTTTTAATGATAAAAAACAAATAGTTTTGATAAACATTTTAAACCGATGAAAAAAATAACTACTCTTTCATTATTTCTTTTGTGTAACCTCATTTTCTCTCAAGATTTTATTGAACCAGAAAAACAAGGAACACAAATGGAAATCAATGAATTGAATACATTAATAGAAAAACATCCCAGCTCGGAAAATTATTATTACAGAGGGTATTTTAATTATCAAAACAACAATTTTTTTGATGCATTATTAGATTATGATAAAGCAATACAGCTTTCACCAAATGACTTTAAGACCTATTATAGTAGAGGAATCTTAAAAATTAAAACAACTGATTTCAAAGGAGCAATAGAAGATTTTTTGCAGTGTATTCTTATAAATAACACATCCTACAAATCATATTTTAATATTGCTTTTGCAAAAACAAAAATCAATGATTTTGAAGGTGCCATCAAAGATTACAATAATTGTATCAAACTAAATCCAAGCTATTTCCCAGCCTATCAAAATAGGGGTATGCTTTATAAATCCCAAAATTTATTTCAAAAGGCTATTTCTGATTTTGATAAAGTAATCGAATTAGATACCAACAATTTAGAAGCATATCAAGAAAGAGCTGTTTCAAAGGCTATGTTAAATCAAAAAGAAGCTGTTGCTGACTTTGATAAAGTAATTAGCATTGCTCCTCAAAATGCTCAAGCTTATTACAATAGAGCCCTTTATTTCATAAACTTCAAAATTAAGAGAGATTATTGTTCGGATTTAACACAAGCTCTAAAATTGGGTTTTACACCTGCTAAAAATGTAATAGCAGAAGTTTGTTCAAAAAAATAAATTCAAAATAGATAGAAAAAAATCTTTAATTCTGTCATTTGACTAAAAAAGATAATTAAAATTGAAACAGCGCAATGATAGTTCATTGCGCTGTTTTTATTTTAAAACCAAACCAAAAAACCCTGTTAATCAGCGATTTACTTTTAGATAAAAAATATTTTAATAATTCTACTAATTTTATAGAATTAATAATATATATTTGCTCCCGAAAATAATTTCAACCAAAATAAACTACAATGAAAACGAATCAAAAGAATGCATATTCTAGAGAAAAACTAAAAAAGAAACGAGTATCAATTATCAAAATCAGTAATTGTATGATGTGTATGTGCCTAGGCAAATAAAATTTACTATTTAATTCGACTATTTACATATAATTTATATAATAATGAAAAATATCTATACAAAAACACTATCAACCTTACTTTTAATTTTACTATTTTCAACTTCCTATGGACAAAGCCTTTTAGAGGGAGAAGTTAAAAACGATGACAATGCACCTATAGAAGGTGTCAATATATTTATAAAAGGAACTACCAATAGTACGACTTCAGATGTTAATGGTAAGTTTTCCATTCAATCCAAAGCATTGCCATTTACAATTATTGTGCAATACGCTGGTTTTAATACCAAAGAAATTAAAATCACCGAACTACCATCTAATGCAAAACCATTACAAATAAATATCTCTACTGGAGAAGAAAAAGTATTATCTGAGGTAGTGGTTACCTCAAGACGTAGAATAGAAAAAGCTCAAGATATTCCCATTGCCATTTCAGTTGTAACAGGTAAACAAGCAGAACAAGCTGGGGCATTCAACGTGAATCGTCTAAAAGAATTGGTTCCTTCCGTTCAATTGTATTCTTCCAATCCCAGAAATACTGGAATTAACATTCGTGGTCTGGGATCTCCTTTTGGACTGACTAATGACGGTATTGACCCAGGTGTTGGTTTTTATGTAGACGGTGTTTACTTCTCTAGACCTGCCGCTACAACCTTAGATTTTATAGATGTAGATCGAATTGAAGTATTGCGTGGTCCGCAAGGTTCTTTGTTTGGAAAAAACACAACTTCGGGTGCTTTTAACATCACTTCTCGCAAACCTAGTTTTACTTCAAGTGCTGATTTTGAAGTGAGTTATGGCAATTACCAATTCATACAAGCTAAAGCGTCTATTACAGGAGCTTTGAGTTCAAAAGTTGCTGGTAGAATATCTTTCTCTGGTACACAACGTGATGGATTAATCGAAAATATTGTAACAGGAAAAGCAACTAATACACTAAACAACCAAGGAATTAGAGGTCAATTACTTTATACTCCTTCTGATAGAACAAATATACTGTTCGCAGCAGACATCACTTTGCAACGTCCTGACGGATATGCTCAAGTAGTTGCTGGTGTAGCTCCTACACAAAGAGCGGCTTACCGTCAATTTAATGCCATAATTGCTGACTTGAATTACCAACTTCCAAGCTTGAATGCTTTTGACCGCAAGATTGATCACGACACCCCTTGGCGCTCTGGACAAGATTTAGGTGGCGCCTCTTTAAATATTGATACAAAAATTGGTAGTGGAACACTTACCTCAACAACAGCTTGGAGATTCTGGAATTGGGATCCATCAAATGATAGAGATTTTACAGGATTGCAAGTATTGGCATTATCACAAAACCCTGCCAGACATACCCAATTAACGCAAGAAGTACGCTATGCAGGACAAGTAACCTCATCCTTGAGTGGTGTGGTGGGTCTGTTTTTTATTGACCAAGAAGTAAAAGTAAGAGGAAATGAAGAATCTGGAACGGCACAATGGCGATTTGCTCAAAGTACTACTAGCCCATTATGGAGAACACCGGGTCTTTTTGAAGGTTATGGTATAAGAACCAACTCGAATGTACGTTCTACAAGTGCTGCTGTATTTACTCAATTGGATTGGGCAATCACTGAAAAATTACACGTACTTCCGGGTTTACGATATAATTATGACAAAAAAGCTGCTGATTACGACCGTAAAACCTACGGAGGACTTCAAACTACAGATCCAGCTTTACTTGCACTTAAAAGACTGGTTTATACAGATCAATCGTTTACTTCAAGCACTGACGACACAGACTTTTCAGGAAATTTAACCGTGAACTATAAAGTATCCGATAAAGTCAATGCGTATGCTACCTATGCAAAAAGCTATAAACCGGTTGGTGTGAATGTAGCAGGACTTCCGACAATTGCTGGCCAACCAGCCCTTGACCTTGCAGTAATTAAACCTGAAAGCGTTAACCATTATGAATTCGGTATAAAAACTTCACCTATTAAAAATTCGGTTTTAAACCTGACTTTCTTTAACACAGAAATCAAAGATTTCCAAACCAATGTGCAAGCTGCTGAATTGGGTGTAAATCGTGGCTACCTTGCCAATGCTGACAAAGTAAGAGTAAAAGGGATAGAATTAGATGCTAGTTTTTTACTCAACAAACACTTTAGCTTTAATGCTGCCGCAACTTATAGTGATGGAAAATATGTTACATTCACAAACGCCCCATTGCCATTAGAAGAAACTGGAGCTGCGGTATCGTTTAAAGATGTTTCTGGAACAGACTTACCAGGAGTTTCAAAATGGGCAGGAAGTCTTGGAGGAGAATATACTAAAAATGCTAAATTCTTTGGAAGCATAGGTAAATTCTTCATTGCCCTAGATAGTTTTGCTCGTTCTGAATTCTCTTCAAGCCCTTCTGCTTCAAAATATTTGGTAGTACCTGGTTATGCTATATTTAATGGCCGTTTGGGTTTCCGTGTTGCTGATGGTTTGTCCGCACACATTTGGGGTCGTAACTTATTCAACAAAGATTACTACGAGCAATTACTGCCTGCTGGTGGAAATTCAGGACATTATGCAGCAGTACTTGGTGATCAAAGAACCTATGGAGTCACCTTAAAATATTCTTTATAGTGTAAATGAACTTCATTTTTTTACTTGATTTTGAGCCGTCTGAAATTACTATTTCAGAGGGCTCTTTATCATAAGTACCTATCTCACTTTGCTTTCTAAAACAAAATAATGAAGCATTTTGGGAAAAAATCTTTTCAAATAAATCCCTAAAACTTCTTTACCCCCAATATAAGCTTCAAATTTATTGGCTTCAATGGCCTTAATCATTTTTGAAGCAAAGACATCCACAGGCATTCCGTTTTGTGTCGCTTCATCATTTGACTTTTGAGTTTCTCCGTTTGCGGTTAAAGCATTTATAGCTACATTAGTCTGTACAAAGCCGGGACAAATAAGCGTGACTTTTATATTGTCTTTTTCATGTTCCATACGCAAAACATCGAAGAAACCATGTAATGCGTGTTTTGCTCCGCAATAACCTGAACGATATGGACTTCCAAATTTCCCCATTAAACTGGTTACAGTTACAAAATGACCTTTCTTTCGTTGGATAAAATGTGGTAAAAGTGCCTTTGTTAAAGCCACAGTTCCCAAATAATCGACGGCTATCAATTTTTTATCTACCTCAAAATCAGTTTCGGCAATTAAGGAGCGTTGACTGATTCCACCATTATTAATCAAAACATCAATGGAACCAAAAAATTGTAAAGCTTTAGAAACAGTACTTTTGGATGCATCGAAATGAGACAAATCAAAAGGAAGCACCACAACATCAGCGCTATTACATTTCTCCCTTACTTGCTCTAAAGCTTCCAGATTTCGCCCCGATAAAATTAGCTTTGCCTGCTTTAAAGCCAAAGCATATGCTAATGCCTCTCCTATCCCACTTGAAGCGCCTGTAATCCAAATTACTTTTCCAGTTACATTCATAACATTTTGATTTTTTACTAATGTATAAAATAAAACATTTTTTTTGCACTATTCTATTCGTAGACTTACATTTACCAAAAAATTATTTTGAAAAAAAAGTTCCTTATTCTTCTCTTTTTATCCTCCCTTTTTTCCTTTTCGCAAAATGAAAAAAAAGTTGATCATCAGAATATTCTATGGACTCGCTATTATAATTTACTGACCTTAGACGACAATTGGTCCATTCATACAGAATTTGACAATCGCGTTTTCTTGAAACCAATTGCCGAAAATCTATTTGTTTTTAGAATGCAAGGTAGATACAAATGGAATTCAAATATAGAAACTGGAGCTGGTTTCACTTACTTTTCGGTTTATACACAAGACCCAAAACAGGACTTTGATTTTGAAATTCCTGAATATAGAGGACAGCAAGATGTAACGTATAAGTTCAATCTAAAAAAAACAACCCTCAACCAAAGACTACAGATTGAAGAACGATTCATACACAACGCTTCTAAAACAGGACTTATAGATGGCACTACCTTCAGTTGGCGATTTCGCTACCGATTGCAGGCAGAATTTCCGTTTTGGGAAAAAGAAAAACAATATCTCAAAGCAATTGTATACGATGAGATTATGCTAAATGCTGGAAAAAGTATCATCTACAACACCTTCGAACAAAATAGAATCTATGCTGCCTTACAATATGGCATCAACAAAAACATAGCAGTTGAATTAGGTTACCTTAATAGCTTTCAGCAACGTCCTAGTGGTATTGATTATTTCAATAGAGATATTATCAGACTGAGTGTTTTTCATAAAATGCATTTATAAAAAAAAAGACCAAAACAAAAAAATGTTTTGGTCTTGTTGACTTATTACTTCTCTCTAATATAAATATCAATCGGAACACCTGAAAAGTCCCATTGTTCTCTAATTTTATTTTCTAAATAGCGTTTGTAAGGTTCTTTTACGTATTGTGGTAAATTCGCAAAAAATACAAATTGCGGTGTAGCTGTTGGCAACTGCATACAATATTTAATCTTCACATATTTCCCCTTAGTCGCTGGTGGTGGATATGCCTCGATAACCTTCAACATAAATTCATTAAACTTAGAAGTAGGTATTCTTTGTTGTCTATCCTCATATACTTTTACAGTCGCTTCAAGCGCTTTCAACAAACGTTGTTTGGTCAAAGCCGAAACAAAAAGAATAGGTACATCCGTAAAAGGCATTAATTCTTTCTTGATTTTTTCTTCGTAATCACGAGTAGACATCGTATCTTTTTCTACCAAATCCCATTTGTTTACCAAAATGATTACCCCTTTTCTGTTTTTCTCTGCCAACCAAAAAATACTTTGGTCCTGACCTTCAAAACCACGAGTAGCATCAATCACCAAAATACAAACGTCAGCGTGTTCAATAGCACGAACGGAACGCATTACAGAATAAAATTCTAAATCTTCTTTTACTTTGGCCTTACGACGAATTCCAGCTGTATCTACTAAATTAAATTCAAATCCAAAACGATCAAATTTTGTATCAATAGCATCACGAGTAGTACCCGCAATATCCGTCACCATAAAACGATCTTGACCAATCAAGGCATTGATAAAACTCGACTTACCAGCATTAGGACGTCCTACTACAGCAAAACGTGGCAAAACCACTTCTTCTTTCACTGGTTCAGGTTTCACCGGGAAAGCTTCGATCAAAGCATCCAATAAATCTCCCGTTCCACTTCCAGAAATACTCGCAAAAGTAAAGTACTCTCCCAATCCCAAATTATAAAACTCTACTGCGTCTTTCTCACGCATCGCATTATCTACTTTGTTCACTGCCAACAAAACTGGCTTAGTCACTTTACGCAACAACTTAGCCACCGTCTCATCCATTGGTGTAATACCTTCTTCAACATCCACTACAAAAACAATCACATCGGCTTCATCTATCGCCAATTCCACTTGCTTACGGATTTCTCCCTCAAAAACATCATCAGATCCACGAACATATCCACCCGTATCTATCACAGAAAACTCTTTTCCGTTCCACTCGCTTTTACCATAGTTTCTATCTCTGGTTACCCCAGAAACTGAATCTACAATAGCTTCTCTTCTTTGTATCAGCCTATTAAAAAGGGTTGACTTCCCTACATTAGGTCTTCCTACTATCGCAACAATATTATTCATTTTATTCGTATTCAAATAGTTATCCTTAGCGCATACTTTTGCGGTTAAGGCGTGCAAAGGTAGTGTTTAAAACGATGAGAATCAATTTTTTTGATATATTAGCACAACTAAACTATACCAAACCCAATTCCCCAAAAGCCATGGCCCCAGATAACGAAATTAGATTGCGCCTACGATTTTACAAAGACATCAACGAAAACGCGGATATTTTACGCTCTAAATTCGAAAAATTCATCTATGAAAAATCACCAGATTATTATGCCAAAATCAGAGGCTATCACATTTGGCTCAACATAAAAGGAGACAAAAAAAGATATTGGTCACCCCATTTGCATCTCGAATTAGAAAAAAAATCCGAAAACGAAACCCATATCCGAGGACTCTACGGGCCAGACCCAACTTTATGGACCTTATTTATGTTTCTCCATTTTATGATTGCTGGCACTTTCATCGTATTTTGCGGTATTGCCTACACGCATTATGTACTTAAAGAATCCACACAATGGGATTTAATCGTACTTTCTATGATGATTTTTGCTTGGTTTCTCCTCTATGTCATCGCCAGACAAATAAGATCCAACGGCGAAAAACAAATGAACGACTTAGAAAAAGTCTTTTTAAAAATAATTGAATAACCCTACTTTTCAGGAGCTAATCCAGCACTCCATTACAACTCCTCGTTCCAAAAAACTGTGGTTCTACTGCGCTTGCAGGAGCTTCCGTTGGTCGCTCTGCCAGCCCAAGAACCACTAGTTTTTGGCACTCCGGGGTTTCCATTACGATCTGGGCTAAAAAAAAAAATCAGTAGCCCAAACAAATTCGACTACTGATTTCACGTTTATAGTATCTCAATAAAAACTGAACAGCTTCAATATGCTTTTCACCTTTCACTTCTTGACTTCTAATCTCTCACTTCTAACTTATAGTTACTGATTATATCCGAAACGCTTCAACATATTGGCGTTGCTTCTCCAATTTTTGTTCACTTTCACATACAATTCAATATGGATTTGTTTGCCAAAGAATTTTTCCAAATCAACACGGGCATCCATTCCTACTTTTTTCAAAGCGGCACCTTTATGGCCAATGATAATTCCTTTTTGTGTATCACGCTCTACCATAATCAAAGAGCGAATACGAATAATAGTATCGGTTTCCAAAAACTCTTCGGTAACAATTTCTACAGCATAGGGAATCTCCTTACTGTAATTCAACAATATTTTTTCACGAATCGTTTCGTTTACAAAGAAACGTTCCGGTTTATCTGTTAATTGATCTTTAGGATAATAAGCTGGCGATTCTGGTAACAAAGCAATAATTCTTTGAAAAACTTCGGGAACATTAAAATTCTGCAAAGCCGAAATTGGGTAAATCTCAGCATTTGGAACTTTGGCTGTCCAAAAAGCCACTTGCTCTTCTAATTGTTCTTGATTCGAATTATCAATTTTATTCAACAACAACAAAACAGGAATTTTAGAATGGATAATTTTATTAAAAAAAGCATCGTCTTTCAATTCTTGTTCGCCAATTTCCACCATATAAATCAAAACATCGGCATCTTCAAAAGCCGACTTTACAAAACCCATCATTGCTTCTTGCATCTCATAAGCGGGTTTAATAATTCCTGGAGTATCGGACAAGATCAATTGAAAATCATCTCCATTTACAATTCCTAAAATTCTATGTCTAGTGGTTTGTGCTTTTGAGGTAATAATAGATAATCGTTCCCCAACAAAAGCATTCATTAGTGTTGATTTTCCAACGTTTGGGTTTCCAATTATATTTACAAAACCGGCTTTATGTGTCATTTTAAAATAAATTTATCATGCAAAGGTAGCCATATCAACTCAATAGACGAAATAAAACATTTTTTAAAATTTTGATTGTATTTCTAGAAAAACGTCGTACATTTGCACCCGAAACATCGCGGGATAGAGCAGTAGGCAGCTCGTCGGGCTCATAACCCGAAGGTCACAGGTTCGAGTCCTGTTCCCGCTACTAAGTTAATTTTACTGAGATTACAAAACGCACATCGCGGGATAGAGCAGTAGGCAGCTCGTCGGGCTCATAACCCGAAGGTCACAGGTTCGAGTCCTGTTCCCGCTACTAGAAAAGCTTCATAGAAATATGAGGCTTTTTTTTGTTTATATTTACTTTTGAAAACTTAAACCCCATAAGCTAACTTAAGCACTTAATAGAAACAATACAAATGGAACAAAAGAGAGAATGGTCAATAGACGAAATTCAAAAAATTTGGCAATTGGCTTCAAAATTACATGATGGACAAAAATATGGAGGATATAATAATGGTGAAAAAGTAGAATATATAAACCATATTGGGAGTGTTGTATTTGAAATTTTCAACGCTATCCAATCAACAGAAAATATCAATTCAGATTTAGCTATAAAATGCGCAATACTTCATGATACTATTGAGGATACAACATTGACTTATGAAAGTATAAATGAACTATTCGGTCATGAAGTGGCATGTGGCGTTCTTGCACTAACTAAAAATGATAAAATTGAGGGACAGACTCAAAAAATGCTAGATAGTATAAAAAGAATTAAAGAACAACCTGTGGAAATTTGGGCCGTTAAATTGGCAGACCGAATTACAAATTTACACGAACCTCCATACTACTGGAATGACGAAAAGAAATTAAAGTATATTGAAGAAGCTAAAATTATCCTTAAAGAATTAAAAGCCGGAAATAAATATTTAGCAGAACGCCTTGAAAGTAAAATTAAAAACTATTACAATTTCCTGAGCACATCAAACAAATAATTTCATCAAAAAAAATTAGCAAATCTACTTTAATTACCTTTAAACCTTATTTTTTTAAGTTTACAACATAAAACTATTTCATAAAATTATCAATAAACTGGCTGGCCTTTTAAATGCTTCCCGCTGCTAGAAAAACTTTAGAGAAATCTAGAGCTTTTCTATTAATTTTTATCCCTCTTACCAATAAATATTTACACTATTTATTAATACAAATAGATTTTAAAATACATCTTTTCATTATCTATAAACATATAAAAAGACTAAACCATAATCTGGAATATTTGTTTATTTCTACAACAAATTAGTTATATATTAGCACTTAAAACGCAGATTTATAGCTTAAAACAAAGAAAAAGAAAAAACGCATAAAAAATGATAACATTACCCAGCGAAAACAGAATTTCTAAAGAGAAAAACATTCTTATCGTTTTAGAAAAAAACACAAATGCAAACTCAGAACTTAATTACCTGATTGAAAAATTCTGTGGAATTGTAGTAAATGATTTTTCTGAAATTAAAACTTCATTTGTTGACAAAATGATTTATGTCTGCGGAAATATTGAACTACTTAACAACAATAACCACACTTTATACGTAATCAAAGAATTATCCATAAATTACCAAAATTACAGAGGCAACAATTTACAATTTATAACATTCGGAGAAGTTCCGCTTCTTATCAACAATGTCGGAATCTATTATCGAAATATGTTTGGTGACAGTGATTATTTTAATGCAATAAAATCTGAACATTCATTTCAGGAATTAACAGAATCAAATAAAGAATCTAAAGCCTTAAGAAAAGGTATTTATTTAACCGAGATTGTAAAAGAAAAAACAGATGATTCAGAACTGCTTCATTTTAGGCTTTTAAGATGTTCAAGCAATTTTACTGGACCAACAGACAACTTTAGAAAGACTGATCGAATTATTGTAAATATTTTAAATAATGCTATTAAATACACTTTTGAACAAGAAACAAAAGTCAATCATGTTCTTGCTCAAATTTATGAGAATAAAATAAAAAGTGATAACAATGTAAAAGAGGTTAAGTCTAAAATAAAAGCACATTCTGACAAAACAAAAGACATGTCCAAAGATGGTATTATTGCTTTCTGTACTTTCTATGACAAATCCAATTTTAACCACTTGACCCAATCAAAAGAAGACAGATACGACTGGTTTTACAAGAAAGGAAGCGGACTAACAAAACTTCATTTCAAATTAAAAAACACTGTAACTGATCCAGCTTTAGAAAAAGAATTCAGTGTTACTTTGTATCCAAACTCAGCTTTTTTAATACCTCTTTCTACTAATAGATTATACACTCACGAAATTAAGCCGTCTGTCCTAAATGCAGATCAAATTCCAATTAGAATGGGTTATGTTGCTCGATGCTCAAATTTAGAAGCTGTTTACATAAATAACCAAACGTATATTAAGGAAAATAACACTTTTATTAAACTTGAACAAATGACTTCAGATACAATGATTGACCTCAGAAATTCATATTACGAAGAAAACATAAGTGAAAACAAAATTGAGTATGGAAAAATTCATTTTAGCATGAACTCCGGTGATTATGAAAGACCAATATTTTAATCTGATATAAGTAATGAACAACTTAGGCTTTTATAAAATTACACTGCCTCTTAAAGAAAAATTATTCGAGGATTTATCAAATTCAGTAATATTTGAAACCATCACTAAAGGAAGAATTGGAAATAATTTAGTTCATATATCTAATCAAAATATTCCAATCACAAGAACAACCAGTATTTACAATATTCCTGCTCATAATTTTTCTTCTATACACCATCAAATTATAGCGTCTATAAATACTAAAATACAAAGCAATCCTAGCGAAGATTTACAATTAGTAGATTTTAATAACGCACTCATAGAAATTTACGACTGTAACTATTCTAAAATGAATTATCACTCAGACCAATCTTTAGATTTAGAAACTGGCTCTTTTATTGGTCTATTTTCATGTTACGAAAATCCTGATAAATTAATAGAAAAGAACATCCGTAAACTTAAAATTAAAAATAAAGTCAGTAATGAAGAATTCGAAATCCCACTAACACATAATTCTATGATCCTATTTTCATTAGCAACTAATGAAAAGTTTCTTCATAAAATTATACTAGAATCTACTCTAAGTAAAAAGAAACTTGAATCTGATAATAAATGGCTTGGAATTACTTTTAGAAAGTCAAAAACATTTATACATTTTAAAGATAACTTACCGTATTTATCTAATGGCGAATTATTAACATTAGCTGATGAGAATCAAAAAAAAGAATTTTATACTTTAAGAGGACAGGAAAACAACAATGTAAATTTTGTTTATCCAATATTGTCATATACATTAAGTACTGGTGACTTAATGAAACCTATAGAATTATGATAGAAAAAAATGTGCTTTTGGCATTTGATACTTATTATTTTGACGGAAAAGCCAAAACCGTTTGTATTGAATTTAATCAATGGAATGATAGCAAAGATTATAAAATACATTCAGAAATAATCGACAATATTGAAGACTATATTCCAGGAGAATTTTATCGAAGAGAATTACCATGTATTTTAAGTCTTTTAAAAAAGATGGAGCTAAAAAATATAGACGCAATTATTGTCGATGGATATGTTTATTTGGATGACAACAAGAAACATGGTTTAGGAGGGCATCTCTATGAAAAATTAAATCAGAAGATTCCAATAATTGGTGTAGCCAAAACTAATTTTGCGGCACTAAACAAAGATAAAAAAAGTCTATTTAGAGGCGATAGTAAAAAACCCCTTTTTATCACTTCAATCGGAATTGATTTAGACGATGCATTTACAAAAGTTGAAAGCATGGCTGGAGAATTTAGATTTCCTACTTTATTAAAAGAATTAGACAGGTTAACAAAAGAAGTATAAATAAGCCATTCAAAACAACTTTACAAAAATATTCAATAAACAAGTTAGCCATTTTACTACAATCCACTTCAAGAAAACTTCAAAGAAATCTGGAGTTTTTTTTTGTATCCAAAGATCGAGAATACAAAAAGAAAATAAGATTCCAATTGCGAAATAACTAGACATTCAAAAAATATTAGTACCAACTAATTACTGAACCAAAGTTTATTACTCAAAACCTCTTTTTTTATCTCCACCCTTTTTCTAGATTTTTTTCATATCTCCACTTGATTTATAACCAGTCTGATTTACTTGGCTTTAAACCCAAAATTTGATTCTCGAAAAAAAAATTAAAAAAAATGCTTTTTTGAGGTAACAATTAATCTAGTACTGTATCAAAAGATAAACTTTAAAAAAATACATCTTATGAAAACGAAATCTATTTTAATTATTGCATTTTTCCTTTTGGTCTCAAAATCTATTTTTGCGCAAACCGCCTTCAAAGTAGAGGTAAAAGGAAAAGGAGCTCCTGTAATGTTGTTTCCTGGTTTTGGCTGCACCGGAGAAGTTTGGAATGAAACAGTAGCAGAACTTTCTAAAACTAACGAATGTCATATTTTTACTTTTGCGGGATTTGGGAATGTCCCTCCGATTGAAACCCCTTGGTTGGCTACCATCAAAGATCAGGTCATTTCCTATGTAAAAACAAAAAAACTTAAGAATGCTACATTAATTGGTCATAGTTTAGGAGGTACTTTAAGCTTGTGGTTAGCCTCTCAGGAAACCAATTTGTTCAAAAAATTAATTATCGTTGATGCTTTACCTGCAACTGCAGCTTTAATGATACCTAACTACAAAGGAGAAATTATACCGTATGACAATCCGCAAAGTAAAATGATGCTCAACATGGACCAAAAAGCGTTTGACGGAATGAATTCGCAGTCAACTTCTTTCATGTGTATGAACAAAGAAAAACAAAAAACAATCAATGAATGGATGCGTCTTGTAGATCGAAAAACTTACGTTCACGGTTATATTGACATGCTAAATTTAGACCTACGAAAAGAAATTTCTAAAATTAAAATTCCTGTTGTAATTTTAGCTGCCTCAAATCCAGATCTTACCACAGTACAAAACACCTATAAAGCCCAGTATGAAAACCTACCTTCTGTTAAAATTGAGTATGCAGCAAACTCCGCTCATTTTGTTATGTACGATCAACCAGAATGGTTCATGGATAAAGTAAAACTTGAATTAAAATAAGGTGGCTAAAAAAGAACTATTCGACGAGATTTATTACAAGCATTACAATAAAGTATTTCGATTGTGCAAAGGATATTTTTGTGGCGATACCGCATTAGCCTCTGATGCAACTCAGGAAATCTTCATCAAAGTCTGGGAGAAGTTAGACACTTTTAGAAATGAATCGAGTATCAGCACTTGGATTTACAGAATTGCAGTAAACACTTGCCTTCTTTATTTAAGAAAATCATCTACAAAGAAAGAAATCAGGACCGATATCCTGCCTCAGGTTGTTTCAGAAACCTATTCGAGCGAAAAAGATGAGCAACTTAGACAAATGTATCACTGCATACAAAAATTGGAAGAAACGAACAAGATGATCATCCTGATGACTTTAGACGGTTTAGAATATCAGGAAATATCCGAAGTAATCGGGATAACCGAAGAAACCCTTCGCGTTAGAATTCATAGAATCAAAAAAAGTTTAACTCAATGTGTACAAAATGAAAACATTTGAAGAATTACAAAATATCTGGGATCAGCAGACAGCATCTGAATCACAACCAACTCCCACCGAAATCATAAAAAAAGCGGAGTTACATACTAAAAAAATTAAACGCAGTCATTTATGGACCAGAGTAATTTTAAGCTTGACCTCAATAGTATTAATCTCTTATTACATTTGGTCAGGTGCTTATAGACATACGCAATTTAGTATTGGCTTGTGTATTATGATTGTAATGCTTGTGAGCCGTGTAGCCTTAGAATGGATCAGTGTAAAAAAGCTAGCCAATTTAAATACTGATCTCACATTAATAGAATATAGTAAACTAGCACATCAGTTTTATACTTGGAGAAAAAAAACACATTACATCCTTACTCCTATTATTTACCTCACGTATACTGCTGGATTTACATTGCTTTTACCAGTTTTTAAAACCATTTTCTCAAGAGGCTTTTATCTTTACATTCTATTAAGCGGATATATTTTTTTATTTCTATTTGCATTTTTTATGATACGAATCATCCAAAAGGAAATAAAGCTTTTACACTTCTTGAAAAACATTTCGTAAAGAAAAAAACAATTGGTAGCTATTTTACCGTTTCCCACTACTAAAAAAGCTTCAGAAAAATCTGGAGCTTTTTTTTATCACATTCAAAGGGCAAAAATATTCAGATTGTGAGCACAAAGGAGACCTTTGTCTATTCAATGAAACCTAAAGGATAGCTTGTCCTTTTAGTTAATCATTTCTTAATCCCTTAAGGAAGTTATCTGTATTACTATAAATTCGTTCTGTGAATTCGTATGAAATAAGCTATTTTTTTTAAATGACTAATTCTCATGATATCGCGAAACAAATCTAAAAAACAACTTTTATCTTAAAAAATTGATTTATACAACACTTTTAAATATTGCGATTTTTCAGGGAATCATCTTGGGATTAATTATTTTAAGGTCTTCCTTATTTAATAGTAATTCAAATAAATACCTGGCATACTTGCTATTTACACTTTCAATTATTTTACTGAATCATATTTTCGAGATTGAAGATGCGTTTACTCCCTATCCTTTTCTACGCTTTATACAACACGTGGAGTGGGTATTCCTAATACCTGCTTTCTTATTCCTGTTTATTATAAACCGGGTTGATGATACTATAAAAAGCAAACAAAAAGTTTATTTGTATTTTATTCCATTTGCCTTTTCAGCCATCCTTAATATTACACAAGATCTTGATTATGTTGCAGGAATTTATACTATTCCGCAGTCAGGCCTCTATCTAATCAATATACTGGGTCTAATTCATCTTATTTTAGCCGTTACATTCATCTCATTCTTGCCGATTTACTCTTATTTTACGATAAGACGTTTAAAAAATTCCCATGAAAAAAATTGGATCATTACCTTATTAACAATTGTTTCTTCATTATTATTCGCTTGGCTTATTACCTGTCTAGCCGGCTTATTTCTTCAATATGACATTTCTTCTACTATGAACGTCCTGGCTTTATCTGCAACATTCATCATTCACTGGACAGCTTATGTAGGCATTTACAAATACAAACTAGCCAAAAACAAAGATGCTATCTATACTCTTCTAAATAACGATTTAACTATTTCTTACAGTAATTCGGAAATTATTGAAAATAATAACCTGGAAGAACACAGGGTATCTATCACAGCAGATAATCTTTATTTCCAAAAACTAGAACTTCTTTGTAAAGATCAACACATTTATACAGACAGTACATTAACCAGAGAAAAAGTAGCTGAAAAACTAGGCATAAGCGCAGGATATGTTTCACAAATTGTAAACACCATAACAGGAGATAACTTTGCTAATTACATCAATCAATATCGGGTTGAAGCGGTGAAGGAAATGATCTCTAATTCTGAATATGAAAATTACAATCTATTGACGATGGGACTAGAGTCAGGTTTTACATCAAAAACCACTTTTTACAAAGCTTTTAAAAAAGCTACTGGTCAAACACCAAATGAATATAAAAACACAGTAAATAAGTACCATTTTATACAATTTTAAGCTTTTGAAACCTTTTCTAGTTTTTCTTATGCGAATTTTGGATTCAAATAATTTAAAACAATTTTTATGAAAAAATTTTTATTACTAGCTGTTGTTACAGTTTTAGGATTTACAAATGTTAATGCACAAGAAATTAAATTTGGTGCAAAAGGAGGTTTAAACTTTGCCTCTATAAGCGGAAATAATTCCAAAGGTAGCGATATGGTAACATCATTTAATTTTGGTGTTTTGTCAGAAATTCCCCTTTCGGAGAAATTTTCTTTTCAACCTGAATTGATGTATTCTGGCCAGGGGTATAGTTTCAATGAGAATCCAATTGCCTTAAGCTATCTAAACATTCCTTTAATGGGGAAATATTATGTAGCAAAAGGATTGAGTATTGAAGCTGGACCGCAAATAGGTTTTTTATTTTCTGCTAAAAATGACAAGACAGATGTAAAAGATTCGTTTAAGACTTTTGATTTTGGGGTTAATTTTGGCTTAGGCTATAAACTTAACAACGGACTTAATTTTGGTGCAAGATATAATCTGGGATTAACTGACATAAATAATGTAGACAATTCTTCAAGTAAATATAAAAACGGAGTATTCCAAATATCTGTTGGTTATTTCTTTTTCTAAAACCAAATAATTCTAAAAAAAAGTTTTAAAAACTGGATTATAAATCTATTAACTCATCACTTCTTGGAAAAATCTACACGTTTTGAATTAATCATTTTACCTTTTCAATATCTGTAAATAATCCACACAACTTCAAAAACTATCCCGTTGGGGCCACTTGAAAAACACCACTTGAAAAAGCTGGTGTTTTTTTATGTCATCATTTTAGTCAATTCTTATGATACTCAACAAAAAAAACCTGCAAAAGCAGGTTTTTTATTAACTAAATTTAAAAAGCGTATTGATACAAATTATATTGTTTCTAACAAAACAATTTTTCCGTTAGAGATCAACGTCAACATTGTCATATTCAAAGCATCTTTGTCAACTAAATCCCTGGATACAAGTCCATTGAACTGATTATTAAGAAATATTTAATTCTCTCATTTTTTTTAATGCTTCTAATTCTTTAGGAATTAATCCTTTCAACTCGTTATCAAATAGACTCAACGTTTCTAAATCTTTCAACTTAACAATATCAGAATGCAATTCATCATTTAATCTATTTCCACTAAGTAAAATCACTCGTAACGAATGGATAGAATACAAGGAAACTGGAATTTTACCTTCAATTTCATTATTGTAAATAGACAAAATTTCAAGATGTCTTAACTTTCCTAACGTAACAGGTAAACTTCCTTTTAATTTATTCATATATAATTCTACTTGAACCAATCGAAGTAAATTGCCGATAGAAGGCGGAATAACTCCCGAAAACTGATTCGACGAAAGATTTAATTTTTCTAAAGCAACTAGGTTTCCAATTGCCTTTGGTATTGTACCTTCGATTTTATTTTTGGGTAAATACAATTCTTTTAAGAACACTAAGCCCCCAATTGTAGATGGTAACGTCCCTGACAAATTATTATCAGTCAAATCAATCGCAACCACTTTATCTCCCTGAAGTGTTACTCCATGCCAAGTACTAATCGGGGCAGCTAAATTCCATTTATTTTTCCATTGATTCCCATTGGTAGCTTGGTACAAGCTTACCAAAGCTTCACGTTCTAAAAGTGAAACCGTAGCAAATGAACTTGCAGAAAAAGACAAAAACAAGAGGTAAAGTACTTTTTTCATGGCTGTTAAATAAGTCATAAATTCAAGTTCTAAAAATAGAATACTTAAATAAGAAATACAAATAAAATCGACGAAATACATCAATAAAAAAAATAAGCATTGAAATCCTACAAGAATTTAATAAAACGGATAAGTTCTTTTTTGTATATTTGATTAATAACCTTAAAATGAATGAATTATGAAAATGAATTTTATAGCACTTTTTGTTGCTGCACTTATTACACTTTTTGTTGGTTTTATTTGGTATCACCCAAAAGTATTTGGAACCGTTTGGATGAAAGAAGCAGGATTAACCGAAGACCAGCTAAAAACAGGAAATATGCTAAAAATTTTCGGTTTTACTTATCTTTTTTCTTTATTTATTGCTTCTATCGAAATGACGCTAACCATTCATCAAATGGGCGCATTAGGCATGGTTGGAGGTCCCGCAAAAGTAAATGAAGCTCTTTCTTCCTATACTACCTTTATGACTGATTATGGAACTGCTTTTAGAACCTTTAAGCACGGTGCATTACATGGTCTAATGTCTGGTTTATTTTTTGCCTTTCCAATGATTGGGATTAACGGACTCTTCGAAAGAAAATCTTGGAAATACATATTTATTCACTCCGGCTATTGGATTATTACGCTCACTATTATGGGTGCCATTATTTGTGGTTGGGTATAATATAAAAGATGCGTTTCAACTGTATTGAAACGCATCTTTTACAAAACGGATACCCAAACCAAAATCTTCTTTTGATCACTCAGATGCTTTTTTATCTCATAATCGTAATCTTTAACTTTTTAGATTAAATTTGTCCTCTGTACCAATTTTTATCTATTTGAACACACCTCTTTCCTTCGTTATATATCAATCTGCTAGCGAACTTCCCGAGAATTGGGATACTATCGCTAAATCGACCATTTTTTTACAAAAAGATTATTTTGAAATTTTAGAATATTCTTGTCCCAGCAACATGAAGTGCTTTTTTATAGGCGTATTTCAAAACAAGGAATTAGTGGGTGTCGCCTTAAGTCAATTTTTAGATTTAAACAAATTAGAATCCTTTGGTGAACGTGATCAATGCCTTAAAACAATCATTCGCAATTTTGCTTTTAAACGTTTTTCTTCACATGTTCTTTTTCTTGGAAATTGTATGTTAACTGGCGAAAATGCGTATTCTTTTTTGGATTTTATTCCTTATAATGAACAAATAAAAGTACTTCATGAAGCCCAGAATAAGATTGAAGGAATATTGAAAAATCAAGGAATCCCAATTCATTTACGAACTAGCAAGGATTTCTCCAAAGCAAAAATAGATGAAATCAACCAAACATCATTTGGATCTATTTTTCAATTTACTACACAACCTAATATGATTTTTTCAATTCCTGAGCACTGGAAAAAAGAACAAGATTATATAAATGCTTTAGCCAAAAAGTATAGAGACCAATACAAAAGAGCCCGAAAAAAAGGCGAAGGAGTCCTCAAACGAAAACTCTCCCTAACAGAAATAGAACAAAATCAAGAACTGATTTATGACTTGTATTATCATGTGGCCAAAAATGCTCCTTTTAATTCTTTTTTCCTAGCCAAAAACCACTTTAGTGTCTTGAAGAAAGTCTGGAAAGAGAATTTTCTTTTTTATGGCTATTTCAATGATGAAAAATTAATTGGTTTCAATACATTAATTAAAAATGGTGACACTATGGATACTTATTTTTTAGGTTATGATGACACCATACAACGAGAAAAAATGTTGTATTTGAATATGCTTTACGACATGATTGCTTATTCTATCAAAAAAGAATTCAAAACGATAATTTTCGCGAGAACAGCATTAGAAATCAAAAGTTCTGTTGGTGCAATACCTGAAACCATGTATGGATTAATGGAGCATAAAAACCCTATCCTTAATTATTTTTTACCCCATTTTTTTTATTATTTGGAGCCTAAAACCATTTGGAAAGAACGAAATCCATTCAAATAATTTCATAAAAGAGGCTACTCAAAAAAGTAGCCTTTCCTATTTTGAAAAAATAATTAAAGTGCCGTTATAATAAATTCACTTCTACGATTCATTTGATGTTGTTCTTCGGAGCAGTTGGACTGATTCGTTGGTTCGCATCCGCAATCGTTAATAAGCTGCGATTCTCCATAG
>NZ_JBCGDP010000028.1:0-31622 GCF_038739875.1 Flavobacterium polysaccharolyticum | reverse complement strand
TTACAGTTTCCTAATAATGCAGCACAAAGTGGTTTAGTAACTACTCCTGAAAGTCGTCACTGATAGACCTACTATCATCTGTTTTAAAGCATCAACAACTACGTTGTTGTTCAAGTCACACACGTTCTGCGGCTTCGCGACTGTTGCTATGCCAGCGAACTGCGTACTTTCTGCTAAGATAAAATATTTTCGTGAAGAAAGAAGTTCAATTCAAGAAAAACTAGCAATAGCGCGAAACCGCTGTTAGGCGACGTTTTATTTCTTAACTCTTATAACATTACAATCTAATGCCATTTTTTCTAACATTAGAAACGTTTCAACATCTTTCTTTCTGTCATATTTTGGATTGTTTTCTTGGACAAAATCTATAAGCCAAGCACTAAAAAATAGAGTAACATAAGCACTCCTATCGTAACAAATAATTGCAGATTCTTTATATGTTGGAAATATACTCGGTCCTTTTTTTCCATCTTTAGCTTCAGCGGACAGAAATTCACTAACTCGAGGATGCCCAAAATGAGCCACTTCTGAAAGTTCCGGATATATTTCTTTCCCAGCTTCTCCAAATAGATTTATCACGTTTGGTGTCTTTCCACGAAGTTTTTGAATAGGTTTATTGTCAAGTTCTTCAAGTCTTGTATACTTTTCAAATTGTTTTCTAATAAGAGTGTATGCTTCTATTAAATCCCCATCTTCGATTAGTTTGTTTATTACAAAATGAGTGCGAATATAAGAAACCGTCAAATTTAGTTGGTAAATTAGTTTTTCAGAGGCATCATCATATTTTCCAAAAAGATTTTCCATTACAAGTATTAAGAATCCGTCTAGTGTTTTTCTGAAAATGTGATGAAGTTCAGGTTCATTTTCTATGAACTTTGCATTTACAATCTTTCGAGTTTCTGAATATCTCTCTTCGAATTTTAAAAAAGCATCGAGAATTTCTTGGGTTCTGTCGTACATGGATTTTGATTAGATGCAGTTTAAAAATGTCGCCTAACTAGTGTATAAACGCTATACAATAGCGACTATACCCTCAAAATTGGGTAGATAATCGCAGTTTTATCTCGTTTTATTGTCTTTTTCAAATATATACAATTTTCATTACAAAACTTGTTGCTGAATAATTGTTTTTAGTTTGTTTTTGAAGGTTGGGATTAAAACACACACACACACACCCAACCCCTATAACTCCATATATTAATTGTTTTGGAGTCGTTGAATCTTCAATTTCAAGAGGGGAGTTATGACTGCAAAAATTGGAATTTCTTCGCATAACGTTTTTAGCCCTGATGGGAGCGGCATCCTGTGGCTCTGGGGTTCAGAGCCACAGATATAGCGGACAGCAGGAGTAAGCTCCTAAAAAATAGTGTAATGGTGGGATTTACCCTTCGACTGTGTTTAGGGGGATATTTTGGGATTTTTTATTTAGGATTTTTTATTTAGGATTTTTGATTTAGGATTTGAGATTTTTGATTTTTGCTTTTTGCTTTTTGTAATTGAAAATGTCATCTTGTCATATTTTTTTCCGCCATTTTTGGGGCAAACTGACAATTTATTGACTGACATTGGCTTGGCACAGTCCTTGACTTACCGACTTCGAGTTGTTAAAACGAGTATACAATAAAAATTAAATATAATAAAAATGGGTAAAATAATCGGAATTGATTTAGGTACGACTAACTCTTGTGTTTCTGTAATGGAAGGTAATGAAGCAGTTGTTATTCCTAACGCAGAGGGAAAAAGAACAACGCCATCTATCATCGCTTTTGTAGAAGGTGGAGAAATTAAAGTGGGTGATCCTGCAAAAAGACAAGCAGTAACTAATCCAACTAAGACTATTGCTTCTATCAAACGTTTTATGGGACACACTTTTGCTGAAACTCAAGAAGAGGCAAAAAGAGTTCCTTACACAGTTGTAAAAGGTGACAACAATACGCCACGTGTGGATATTGACGGTCGTTTGTACACTGCTCAAGAATTGTCAGCTATGACACTTCAAAAAATGAAAAAAACTGCTGAAGACTATTTAGGTCAAACAGTAACTGAAGCAGTTATTACTGTTCCTGCTTACTTTAACGATGCACAACGTCAGGCTACAAAAGAGGCTGGTGAAATCGCTGGTTTGAAAGTTATGCGTATCATCAACGAACCAACTGCTGCGGCTTTGGCTTACGGATTGGATAAAAAAGGAACAGATCAAAAAATTGCTGTTTACGATTTAGGTGGAGGTACTTTTGATATCTCTGTACTTGAATTAGGAGACGGAGTTTTCGAAGTATTGTCTACAAATGGTGATACTCACTTAGGTGGTGACGATTTTGACCAAGTAATCATTGACTGGTTGGCAGACGAATTCAAATCTGAAGAAGGTATTGATTTGCGTTTAGACCCAATGTCATTACAACGTATCAAAGAAGCTGCTGAGAAAGCAAAAATTGAATTGTCTTCTTCTGCAGAAACCGAAATCAACTTGCCATACGTTACGGCTACAGCTTCAGGACCAAAACACTTAGTGAAAAAATTATCTCGTTCTAAATTTGAGCAATTAGCGGATACTTTAGTAAAACGTTCTATGGCTCCAGTAGCACAAGCATTGAAAGATGCAGGTTTGTCTACTTCTGACATTGACGAAGTTATCTTAGTAGGTGGTTCTACTCGTATGCCAAAAATTGTTGAAGAAGTTGAGAAATTCTTCGGTAAAAAAGCATCTAAAGGAGTTAACCCTGATGAGGTTGTAGCTATTGGAGCTGCTATCCAAGGTGGTGTATTGTCTGGAGATGTAAAAGATGTATTGTTACTTGACGTTACTCCTTTATCTTTAGGTATCGAAACTATGGGTGGTGTAATGACTACTTTGATCGAAGCTAACACTACTATCCCAACTAAAAAATCTCAAGTTTTCTCTACTGCTGCCGATTCTCAACCATCTGTTGAAATCCACGTATTGCAAGGAGCTAGAGCAATGGCTGCGGATAACAAAACTATTGGTCGTTTCCACTTAGACGGAATTCCACCAGCACCAAGAGGTGTTCCTCAAATTGAAGTTACTTTTGACATTGATGCTAACGGTATCATCAAAGTATCGGCTACTGACAAAGGAACTGGTAAATCTCACGATATTCGTATCGAGGCTTCTTCTGGATTAACTGCTGAAGAAATCGAGAAAATGAAAAAAGATGCTGAAGCAAATGCTGACGCTGATAGAATTGCAAAAGAAAGAGCAGAGAAATTGAACGAAGCTGACAGTATGATTTTCCAAACAGAATCTCAATTGAAAGAGCTTGGTGATAAATTATCTGACGATAACAAAGTGGCTGTAGAGTACGCTTTAACTGAATTGAGAATGGCTCACCAATCTCAAGACATTCCAGCTATTCAAACGGCTTTGGACAACATCAATGCTGCTTGGAAAAAAGCAACTGAAGCGATGTACGCTCAAGGGGAACAAGGTCAAGCTGCTGCTGAGCCACAAGCTCAAGCACAAGGAGACAATGTTGAAGACGTTGAATTCGAAGAGGTTAAATAAGTATTAAGTACTTTGTACTAAGTATTAAGATTGAAACCGAGCTAGAAATGGCTCGGTTTTTTTTGTTTCATTTTTATATATTAGTAGGTTATTTTCTATAATTCAGTTTGTTATTTCAAAATAATAACCTTTTATTTGTTAAAATAAATTTATTAAAAATGAGAAAATATATTGGAATGGGTTTGGTCATTATGACCTTGTTTTTTGTAGGCTGTAGTAATGATGAAACTTCAGAAGATAATACATCGGGAACTATAACGGCAACGATTAATGGAACGCCTTGGAAAGGATCAAAGATTATTAATGTTTCTTTGATACAAGTAACCTCTAGTGGTGAGCAGCGATTTGACATCAGTGCTCAAGATGGTAAACAAATGCTATCGTTAGCCTTTTCAAGCCAGATAACTGCCAAAGGAATGCCTGTACGTACTTATTCGTTTGATAATGATGATGCGTTATTTTTAAATACATATCTAATAGGGAATAGTACTTTTACCGAGCATTCTCCAGTTAGTGGGCAATTAACTATTACAGCTATAGATACCGATAAAAAAACAATCTCTGGTACATTTAGTTTTCAAAATGAGAAAATAGGTATCTTGCAAACGGAAATTGTAACTCCTGAAATGGTAAATGTAACGGAAGGTGTTTTTACCAATCTAACGTACAAAGTAATAACGGATAAGTAACCTACTTTTTACTAATACCAACCGAGTCAGAAATGGCTCGGTTTTTTTGTGTATTCTTTTTAATAAACATATGGGTTATAACTATTACATGTGGAAAAGTTATTGCCGCTAGAAAAGAGAAAAACAAAGCATTGAATAAATGTTTATCTTTAAAAATAGAATAAAGAATTATCATTCCTATTATAGAAATGAACCAGTATATCCATGCCGATTTGCAGTAGGTTATAAAATGTTTTATAGAAAAATTTCCCTCTATGTATTTAACTTGATCTATGATAGATGGGATGCTGTGCCAAAGGATGAAATAAATCGCAAACCCCCAAATTAGACTTGATGATTTAAAAATGATGGCAAAAATTAGTAAATGAAATATTTCTAAGTGTATTTTTTTTCTAATTCTTTTTGTTTTCCAATAAAAATAACTTGTAAGGCAAATGAAAACTATTCCGAAGAAATAGAGTAGTGTCTTGAAATTATGACCTGGAATGATGCTATTTGTAATGTTCAAAATTATTTTTTCTACTTCTTTTGAGTGAATAGTAAACAGTAGCAATAAAAGTATAAGCCCATATAACAATTGAAATACGTATACAAGCCATTTTGAAAAATAGTTCTGTAAGATTTGCCATTGCTGTTCTCCAAAATGGTAAGCACTTACTATTATAAAAAGGAATAACGCTATTTGTGGAAAAAAAAAGAATACTAGTATTCCTATCAATACTACCATTAAATAAGAGCCTATCGACTTTAGTATTGAATTGGGATGTTTTATTAGAGTACTTTTTTTCATTATGACCAAATCATTAGCTCCATGTAAAATTCCAAATGAAAAAATGAGTAGGAATCCCAATAATACCTGAAAATTTTTGTCCAAAAAGGAATCCATCCAAAATCCGAAAAAACTGGCGACTATTGCAAAATTGGTATATTTTTTCATAAATTTTTTTAATTATTTAAAAATAATCAAAAATAATTAAATAAAATGCATTTTTATTGTTTAATGTTTTTTATATTTGATTAAACAAAAAAATAATAATTTAAAATCACTATTTATGAAAACATTTATGTTCATTTCAGGATTAATGGGGAAATTATCCCCTACAGATTATGTTGGTTTTACTTTTTTCGTGGGCTGTATGGCTATGATGGCTGCTTCAGCTTTTTTCTTTTTATCATTAAGTCAGTTTGATAAAAAATGGCGTACCTCAGTATTGGTTTCAGGGCTAATTACTTTTATTGCTGCTGTTCATTATTTCTATATGAGGGATTATTGGGCATCATTTGGTGAGTCTCCTACTTTCTTTCGTTATGTAGACTGGGTTCTAACTGTGCCATTAATGTGTGTTGAATTTTATTTAATTTTAAAAGTGGCTGGTGCCAAAACATCATTGTTATGGAAAATGATTATTTATTCTTTAATAATGTTGATTACAGGCTATTTTGGAGAAGTAGTATTTAGTGATAACGCTGCATTATGGGGCTTCATTTCGGGTGTAGCTTATTTTGCAATAGTTTATGAAATTTGGTTAGGCGAGGCGTCCAAATTGGCTGCTGCCGCAGGTGGTGAAATACAAAAAGCCCACAAAATATTGTGTTGGTTTGTATTGGTAGGATGGGCAATTTATCCATTAGGGTACATGATGGGAACTACGGGTTGGTATAATGGTGTAATTCCTTCTGGAAATATCGATGTAGCCTATAACATAGCCGATGCAATTAATAAAATAGGTTTTGGCTTAGTGATTTATAGTTTAGCAGTTAAATCACAAAAGGATTAGTGATTAAACCTTGCTATGTAATAAGTATAACTTTATTTTTTACGAATAGAAACCGAGTCAGGAATGGCTCGGTTTTTTTGTGCAGTAGACTCAAGTTTGAATGTAAATGGTATGCTTTTGATTCTACAGAAAAAGGCAAGGTAAACGGCTTATTCTTGAACTTTATGGTTGTGTTTTGGTGATAATTACCACGAATTCAAGAGATTTTATTTAGGAATTAGATTGAAATAAATCACCTGAGAAGAACATAAAAAAAGGTCTCGCTACTAACGAGACCTTTTTTGCTATTTAACTAAATGTTAGGTTATGATTTTGGATTCAAAGCAGTATCGATTCGTGCTACTAAATCCAATAAGTGGAATTTACTCAAACGATCCATTCTTGCTGCAGCCACTTTTATTTCGTTTTTCAATCCTACCAATTGTCCTCTAGCGATTGAAGGCAAATCGGTTTGCGCTAAATTTACGGTTCTTGAATTCATACCGTAAGCCGCACCAACACTGTTAGAACGTACTACTGCATTACCTGGTTTTAGCATAGCAATTACTTTATCCACATATAATTTTTGAATGTTTCTGCGATAAATGTCTATTTTGGCTCCACCTGCTAATTCTGAGAAGATACCTTTTTTCAAGTCGGTCATTAATTCATCTACTGAATAATTCTGTGCGTCAATAGCTGATGTTTCCATCAAACGCACCATTCTTTCTCCAGCCAATAAGTTAGAAAGGGTTCCGTCTTGCATCGCTTTGATAGCTTCCACACCACTTTCAGGATTGATTTTGGATAAAACGTTCGGATCCATTAACCATTTTGGTGTAGCAAATAATTGGGTATTCAAGAAAGTAACTGCTTCTTTTTGAATGCTTTTTGGAACTACTTCAAATTGATTACCAGACATGTCATAGGTTTTTGGCGTGTCATAAATACCTCCAACGTTTTTAGTCACGTGTCCCATGTAGCGTCTGAACTGTCCAGTCAAAGCATTGTACATTTCTTCTAATTCAGCATAACTTTCTCCTTTTTCAGCACTCCAAACGATCAAGTTTGGCAAAATGCGTTTTAAGTTTTTGATTCCGTAATCAGAGGCTTTCATGGCATTGTCTCCAATATCTTCTGTTTGATATCTTGGATCATAAGGGCTAGATTCTGTTCCAAACCACAAGCGACGGTTTTTATAGGCTTCTTTAGTCATCTCGTTCAAGATGGCTTTTTCTGCTTTTTCATCTTTGGCGTCAGCAAAATAAGAGTACCCCCATTTGATGGCCCATTTGTCATAATCACCAATTCTTGGGAATAAGTGTTTTACGCCGTCTTCTGGCTGTGCTACGTAATTGAAACGAGCGTAATCCATAATAGAAGAAGTATGGCCGTTCTTTTCTTGGAAAGCTGGATCTCTAAGTTTTTCTACCGGAGTAGCTGTACTTGCTCCCATATTGTGACGTAAACCTAAAGTATGTCCCACTTCGTGAGAAGAAACGAAACGAATCAATTCACCCATTAGGTTGTCATCAAATTGTTTTTTTCTTGCCGCTGGGTCAACCGCCGCAGTTTGAATTAAATACCAGTTTCTCAACAAACTCATAATGTTGTGGTACCATCCAATATGGCTTTCTAAGATTTCACCAGATCTTGGGTCATGAACGTTTGGTCCATAAGCATTTTGAATATCGGCAGCAAAATAACGCAATACTGAAAAACGTGCATCTTCTAAACTCATCGTAGGGTCATTCTCTGGCCAATATTCGCCACGAATAGCATTTTTCCAACCCGCATTTTCAAAAGCTACTTGCCAGTCGTCAATTCCTTGTTTGATAAATTTTCTCCATTTGATTGGAGTAGCAGGATCGATGTAATACACAATTGGTTTTTTCGGCTCAATCAATTCACCTCTTTTTTGTTTGGCAGCGTCGTCTGCGTTTTTTGGTTCTAATTTCCAACGAACGGCAAAAATTTCAGTATCTGATTTTTGAGACTCTTCTTCAAAAACATCAATTTGGTTGGCAAAGAAACCTACACGAGCATCGAAAGTTCTTTTGCGCATAGGTACTTTTGGTAATAGCAACATCGAAGTATTCAACTCGATGGTTACTACACCTGCATCTAAACCGGCAGGTAAATTGGTTCCAATTCTAGGTGTTGGATTCAACGATAACTGTGGCGCTGTTGTAGCGTACGTTTTTACGGTTTTGATTTCAACATTTATTGGATAACTGCTCATTTTTTGAATGAAAGAGCGGTCTTTTTGAAATCCTTGGATGTTAAGCAATTGTTTTTTTATCGGATCCAAAGAAAAAGTTTGTAAATCGGACTCGAAAGTTGGAGTCATGTCGATTACATAGCCTGTGGTTTCTTTTCCATCTTTTTTGAACGCTAAAATTTCATAGTTTCCAATGATAGGATCTGCAGATGAATTTTTTACCGCTTGTGCTATAGGTTTGTCCTCATCTGGAGAAGTTATTACATGAGTGATAGAGCGTAACAAAAGGTTGTTGTTCAATCCTTTTTCCCATTTGATGACTTGACGATTTACTTCTTCACCTCCAAAAACACCTCCGCCAGCTGGAGTTTTAGAATAACGAGTGATCGTCATGATCTCTTTTCCAATAAGTGAATCGTTGATTTCGAATAGAAACTTATTGTCGGTTGTTTTATGAATATTGAAAAGTCCTTTTTGAGTAACTGCGGTAGAATCGACTACCTTGTTGTACGGTTTTGGTCCTTTTTTTTCAGGAGCCTTTTGTTCTACTTTTGGAGCTTCTTTATCTGCATCCTTCTTTTTTTTGCTTTGCGCAAAGCTTACTTCGGTACAGCAAAAAAGAAGTGCAGTACTAAGTAGTAGCAATTTGGTTTTTGACATGTTGATTTGAATTTTTTAGTGGTAATAGATTGATACTATTTTTTTGAAAACTCTATAATGAAATAGATTTTTAACTCCAAACCTATTAAAAAAAAACAAAAAAAGAGCAGTTTTGTAAGTTAAAATTTAAATATTAACAATTGTTGACGGCTACTATAAATTTATAAAAAAACCTGATTTTTCTCATAAACTAAACTCTTTTTTTGCTTTATTTTTGTCAAAAATATAACTGTTGCTATTTCAGAGAGTTCTATGATTGATGGAGTCAAATGCCTTGAATTCAGTTAAATATTGATTTATTTTTCGTAATATTACTAGATAAATTCATTTCATGAGGAAAATAAAATACCGCAAAGGAAGAAAGGTGCAACCCAATGGATTAGAATATACGGGAATCCATAAAAACAAAGAGTCGGAAATGCAACTCTTTGTTTATGATGTAGTTGACTTCTCTGAACATGTTGATTTTGAATTCAAAGACTTGAATACGCTAATAGATAGTACTAAGAATAATTGGTTGAACGTTCATGGTTTAAACAATCTTGAATTGATCAAAGCTATAGGTTCTCATTTTTCAATTGATAATTATGTGTTGTCTGATGTGTTGAATACGTCACGTAGAACAAAGTTAGAAGAAACACATGATTGTTTATTTTTTAACATTAAATCGATTTTGCCAACCGAGCATTCAGATAATATAAGTGTGGAGCAAATTAGTTTTTTGTTAAAAGATGGAATCCTGATTTCTTTTCAAGAAAAACGATCTGATTTTTTTACTCACATTAGAGAACGTATTCGTCAGAACTCAGTTATTTTAAGAACCAAAAAGGCAGATTATCTTTTGTACACCTTACTTGATGCTGTAATGGAAAATTTTTACATCACCATTGAAAATGAAGAAGACCGTTTGGAAGAGATCATGAATTTATCTAAAACTAGCTCTGACCCAGTAATTTTGCAGAGAATAGAAAAACATAGGGATAATTTCAATTTTTTAAAACGTGCTATTATTCCGCTTCGCGATTCGTTGTACGATATAAAAAGCATAAAAGACGATAACACTTTTAATGTAATGCAACCCGATAGTTTTGTGTTTTTTGCTCGTTTGTACCAAAAAACATTAGAACTTTTGGAACAAATTGATTCGGATATGAGTTTATTAGAAAGTGCTTCTAATTTCTTTTTTACCACGCAATCACACAAGATGAATGAAATCATGAAAACGTTAACAATAGTGTCGGCTATTTTTATTCCACTCACTTTTATCGTGGGGATTTATGGGATGAACTTTGACAATATGCCAGAACTACGTTTTCAAAACGGTTATTTTTATATACTATTACTGATGTTGGTCATAGGAATTGCTATGATTGTGTATTTTAAAAAGAGGCGTTGGTTTTAGTGTTTATAGAGGATTTTACAATAGGAAAAAATGATTAAAATTAGTTACAATGAATAAAGCAATATACATCGCCACTAGCGAACAAAACTGTGGTAAATCGATTATCAGTTTAGGATTAATGCAGTTGTTAATTGGTAAGACAGCTCGTGTGGGGTACTTTAGACCAATTATTGAGGATTTTGAAGAAGGACAGTTTGACAATCATATTGAGACTGTGATTTCTCATTTTGGTTTGGATATGAAATTCGAGGATGCTTATGCTTTTACCAAGAGTAAATTAATCAAGAAAAAGAACAAAGGAAAGATTGGTGAAGTACTGGATGTGATTATTGAAAAATTCAAGCGACTAGAGGAGAAGTTTGATTTTGTCTTGGTAGAAGGCACCAGTTTTATTGGAGAAGGTACCGCTATAGAATTAGGGATTAATGTTCTTATTGCAAAAAACTTAGGTATTCCAACCATCATCATTGGCTCAGGTATTGGAAAAACACTTGAGGAATTGGTTGATAGTTTGTATTTGGCTTATGATACATTCAAAGTAAAAGACGTTGAAGTAATTTCAGTCATTGCCAATAAAGTGCAACCCGAAAATATAGAATTGGTAACCAATGATTTGAAAAAGAACCTACCAAGTTCGGTTTTAATCAATACGATTCCGTTGATTTCGAGTTTGAACAATCCTACGGTCCAAGAAATTGTAAATGAGATTGGTGCCAAAGTGTTGTTTGGTCACGAATATTTGAACAACCAAACAGGAAGCTACAGTATTGGGGCTATGCAATTGCCTAATTATTTGTTGCACCTTAAAGAAAATGGTTTGATCATTACGCCTGGTGACCGTGCCGATATTATTTTGGGTGCGTTACAAGCCAATGAGTCGGCTAATTATCCTTCTGTTTCTGGAATTGTTTTGACGGGAAATATTATGCCAGAGGAAAGTATTTTGAAATTGATTGAAGGTTTGTCAACTGTGGTTCCAATTCTTACTGTGGAAGGCGGAACGTATAATATTTCGAATCAAATAGGTGCGATTAAGTCTAAGATTTATGCCAACAATACACAGAAGATTGAAACCTCGATTGCTACTTTCGAAAAATATGTAGATATAGATGCTTTGGCAGAGAAGTTTACCTCTTTTGAATCAGATGGTATTACACCAAAGATGTTCCAATACAATTTGGTAAAACGTGCCAAAAAACACCGTAAACATATAGTGTTGCCTGAAGGTAATGATGACCGAATTTTAATTGCGGCTTCGCGTTTGCAACTTATGGATGTGGTTGATATTTCTATCATTGGTAACCGAAAACAAGTAGAGAGCAAAGTAGCAGAACTTGGTTTGGACTTTGATTTTGATAAAGTAGCTATCATTAATCCAACGGAATCCGAACATTATGAGGATTATGTAAACACGTATTATGAACTGCGAAAAGCAAAAAATGTTTCTATTACAATGGCTAGGGATTTAATGGAAGATGTGTCTTATTTTGGTACGATGATGGTGTACAAAGGACACGCTGACGGAATGGTTTCGGGAGCGGCGCATACCACCCAACACACTATTTTGCCAGCGCTTCAGTTTATCAAAACCAAACCTAATTCATCTGTGGTTTCGTCTGTGTTTTTTATGTGTTTAGAAGATAGAGTTTCTGTTTTTGGGGATTGCGCGATTAATCCGAATCCTACCGCAGAACAATTGGCAGAAATCGCTATTTCATCGGCGGATTCGAGTTTGGCATTTGGAATAGATCCTAAAGTAGCGATGTTGTCGTATTCTTCAGGAACATCTGGTAAAGGGGATGAAGTGGAGAAAGTAAGAGCGGCTACCGAAATTGTAAAAGCCAAACGTCCTGATATTAAAATTGAAGGACCTATTCAGTACGACGCTGCGGTAGATATGAGTGTGGGTAAAAGTAAAATGCCAGATTCGCAAGTTGCTGGACAAGCCAGTGTATTGATTTTCCCAGATTTGAATACAGGAAATAACACCTATAAAGCTGTTCAAAGAGAAACTGGCGCCTTAGCGATTGGTCCAATGTTGCAAGGATTAAACAAACCAGTTAACGATTTGAGTAGAGGTTGTACGGTAGATGATATCATAAATACGGTGGTAATTACAGCTATACAAGCACAAGGATTGTAAATGATACCAAAAGGTAAGTTGTTGCCTTTTAGCCCCGGTAGGAATGAAAATCCTTTTGCCCCGATTTTTTTCGGGGCAAAAGATTGTAATGGATGACGGGACTTTGACCACAAGAAAGCGTATTTTTGCCGCTTCAAAAAATGAAATAAATGGGCTTGGTGGTAAGCCAAACAAAATAGTAAAATTGTATATATATGAAAATTGTAATTATAAATTCAGGAAGTTCATCAATAAAGTATCAATTGATTGAAATGCCAGAACAAAAGGTAATTTGTAGTGGAATGATTGACCGAATTGGGTTGGATACTTCTAATTTGACCTACACCACAGCGACGAATAAAATTGTGGAGTCATTACCAATTGCCAATCATAAAGTGGGTTTGCAAAAAATTGCGCAGTTGTTGATGGATGAAAAAGTTGGGGTGATTCAGTCTACTTCAGAAATTAAAGCAGTAGGACACAGAGTGGTGCACGGAGGAAGTTCTTTTTCGAATACAGTAGTAATTACGAACGAAGTAAAAGAGGAAATCCGACAACTTTTTGAGTTGGCTCCTTTACACAATCCCGCGAATTTAGAAGGGATTATTGTGGCAGAACAAATTTTTGAATCGGCCAAACAAGTGGCGGTTTTTGATACAGCTTTCCATCAAACAATGCCAGTTGAGGCTTATAAATATCCTATTCCGAATTATTTATTGTCAGAACATAAAATTCGTGCTTACGGATTTCACGGTACCAGCCACAAGTATGTTTCTGAAAAAGCCATTCAGTATTTAACGCAAACAGCTAACCATAAAGCAGATAAAATAGTTACCATTCATTTAGGAAATGGATGCAGTATGACGGCTATAAAAGACGGAAAAAGTATAGACCACACGCTTGGTTTTGGACCGATGAACGGATTGATTATGGGAACTCGTAGCGGTGATGTGGATCCTTCGATAATTTTCTATTTGATAAAATCATTGGGTTATTCTTCAGATGAAGTGTATTCGTTGTTGCAAAAACAAAGTGGAATGCTAGGTTTGACAGGCTACAGCGATTTAAGAGATATAGAAAGTAATGCAGAGGCAGGCAACAAAGATTGTCAGTTGGCACTGGCAATGAACGCGTACCGAATTAAAAAATTCATTGGTTCGTATGCCGCTGTCTTAAATGGTTTGGACGCTATTGTTTTTACAGCTGGAATTGGAGAGAATTCAGATTATATTCGTCGATTAGTGTGTGCTGATATGGATTATTTTGGTTTTGAATTGGATCTAGAGAAAAACAGTATTCGCTCTAAAGAAATCAGAGAAATTAATACGCCAAGTTCTAAAACAAAAATATTGGTGGTTCCAACCAACGAGGAAGTAGAGATTGCCAATCAGGTGTATGATTTGCTGAGCTAAATGTCTCAAATGTTGAAGGTGTTTTTTTAATTTTAAAAGGTATCTTTGCGCGCTGAATCTAGAAACGGTTGTTTATTTATTTAAAAAAAATCCATTGAAATCATTTTTTTCGTTTTTTATTTTGTTCACATGTATTAGTGCTTTTAGTCAAGAAACTCCAAAGAAACCAAAAGGAGATAATGATTTAAAGTTATCAACACTTCCTTATTATAGTTTCGGAAAAGGAATTGGTATGACTTCGCCCGATAGTTTGTATCAGTTAAATATTAGATTTAGAATGCAAAACCGCATCAGTTATATGGATAATGAGGACGGTGTAAGTGGATATGATGCGCAAATTAAAAGATTGCGTTTGCGATTAGACGGTTATGTGGGTTCTCCGAAGATTTTGTATGCTATTCAATTGTCGTTTGCGCCTGGTGATGTTGGGGAAATTGTAGAAGGTGAAAATTTGAATGTCATTAGAGATGCAGTTTTAATTTATAGACCTAATAAGAACTGGAACTTTGGTTTTGGTCAAACTAAATTACCTGGCAATAGACAACGTGTTAACTCATCAGGAGCTTTGCAATTAACAGATAGAACGATCAATAATGCTAAGTTTACATTAGATCGTGATTTTGGGTTTCAGATTCATAACATTCATGAGTATGAAAATAAGTTTTCTTATAATTTTAAAGGAGCCATTAGTACAGGAGAAGGTAGAAATGTAACCAATAAAGTAGATCAAGGCGTGGCATTTACCGGTAAAGTAGAATTGTTTCCTTTTGGGTCGTTTTCCAAAGATGGAACTACTTTTGAAGGCGATATTTTAAGAGAAAAGAAACCAAAATTGCTTTTATCAGGAGCCTATCAGCACAATAAGAATGCGCAAAGAACACAAGGACAATTAGGTAGTGATTTGTATGAAAAAAGAACAATGAACTCCATTTTGCTTGATATGATGTTCAAGTACAACGGATGGGCAGCTATGAGTAGTTATATGTCAAGATCGACTCCAGAAAATGCGATTACCTTCAATCCAAATGATTTGACCCAAAAACGATATGTATTTGTAGGGCATGGTTTCGATTACCAATTGAGTTATTGTTTTCCGACTAATTATGAAATTATAGGAAGGTATTCTACTCAAAAGGTGGGGGATGACATTAAATTATTGACTCCAAATACAAAAGAGTTGAGCTTAGGTGTTACCAAGTATTTTTGGCAACATACCTTTAAATTACAAAGCGAAATCAATTATGACACGCTGACTTCTTATAACGGAACTTCTAAAAATAATTGGTACGTTCGTTTTCAGGTAGAAATAGGGATTTAGTTTTAGTTTGTTAACTGTGAATCGAAGGTTTATATTTTACAGGTCAAAAAAGTAAGAACAAATTCTATAATACTATTACTATATTAAAAAAGCTTCTGAATTCAGAAGCTTTTTTGTTGGAAACCTATTAAATTTGAGGATAAAATCACTATTTTGAAAAAAGTACTTTCCCTTTTCTTATTACTGTTTGGTTTATTTTGTCAATCGCAAGAATTACTTCCTTTTGTTGAAAATTATGATAAATCGAGTTACAAAGGAGATAACCAAGTTTGGAGTGTAGTGCAAGGCCAAGATAAAGCCATGTACTTTGCGAACAATCATTATTTATTGCGTTACAACGGCGTTGTTTGGGAAAAATATCTTTTGCCCAACAAGACGATTATTCGTTCAATTTTTTCAGATGGAGATAGAATTTATTCTGGTTCGTATAAAGAGTTTGGTTATTGGAAAAGAAGTGGAGGCAAGATGTTCTATTTTTCAATTTCCAAAGGGAAAAATATTTTTTTTGAGAATGAAAACGAAGAAATCTGGAAAATTTTCAAAGCTAAGAACGCTATTTATTTTCAATCTTTTAATCAGCTTTATGTTTATGAAAAAGGGAGTATAAAAAAAATCACTTTTCCTTATATGATTTCGTATTGTTTCTTGATTGATGGAGATATATTCGTGGCTACCGTAGAAAAAGGGATTTTCAAATTAGTTAAGAATCAATTGAAGGTTATTCCAGGATGGGATGTGTTAAAAAATAGTGTAGTACATGGTATTCAGAAAAGGGGTGAAGAACTTTTTATTTTTACTCAAAAACGAGGTGTATTTATTGCAAAAAACGAGAAATTAATTCCTTGGTCACATCCTCTGAACGAAATTTTAAAAAATACGACCATAAATCTGGCTCAATTTGTTAGTAAGGATAGACTGATTATAGGTAGTGGTTTGCGAGGGCTTTTTATTTATGATTTTGCTAAAAATACCTTTCAAAATATCAATAGGAAAAATGTTTTATTGAACAATTCTGTTCTGAGTATTGGTATTGATAATGAGAAGGATTTGTGGTTAGGTCTTGATAATGGTATTTCGCACGTGGAAATCAATTCTCCTGTTGCTATATTGAATGATAATTCTGGAGCCTTGGGTTCCGTTTATTCTGTGGTTAAGGCAACAACATCTAGTTATCTGATTGCATCCAATCATGGTGTATTTGAATTTGAACAAAACAAACTTAGTTTGCTTCCAAATACACAAGGGCAATCTTGGAACATTTCCCCTGTTCAACAAGGTTTTATGATTGGTCATAATGATGGGACATTTTTATATCAGTTATCTAGTGGTTTATCTAAATTAAACGGAGTGAATGGTGGATGGAATCTTGTAAAAAGTGCTGTCGATGCATCTTTCTTGCAAGCTACATATACTGGAATTTTGATGTATCCCAATCCTAATAATTTGAAGGAAAGCAAGATTATTCAAAAACTACTAAAACCGATTAAGTATTTAGCTCAAAATCGGAAAAATGAAATTTGGGCTGCTGATAATTATCGTGGTTTGTATCGTATTCAATATGATGATAATTTTCAGACTCAAAAAATAGAAAACATTACGCAACAGTCTAAAATACAGAATGATTTTGGTGTCAAAATTTTTGATTTCAAAAATGAGTTGTTGTTTTTGATCAATAATTCTTGGTACACTTATAATTCATTGACAGGTTTACTAGAGATAAATGATTGGTTTCAGTCTAATTTTAAGAATATTTCTGACGTTATTGCGATTGATGATAAGCAGTTTTTAATTATTAGAGATGGTATTTTGTATCATATCTTGGCTGAGGGAAATCAATTTAAATGGAATGTAATTCAGGAGAAGTATTACAAAGGAAAATTGATTAATGACAATTTAAAAGTCTATAAAACGGGAAATAATTATTTGCTCAACTTAGATGATGGTTTTATTTCGCTACAATTTGCTTTCAAAGATAAAACCAATGTTATTCCTAAAATTGAGGCGTTCAGTGATCAATCTATTGTAAACGATGGAGGTAAAATAGACTTTAATTCTGAGTTGAAGATAAGAGTCATATCTGGAATTTATGGCGTGAACAAACCTCATTTGTTTTATAGAATTGATGAAGTGAATGATTTTGTTTCGTTAAAAGACGGAGCCATTGTCTTAAATAACTTAAATAGTGGTTCTCATACTATTACCATTTACAATCATAATGGAGTTGGCTTTAGTGAGTTGTCGAGTTTTTCTTTTGTGGTAAAACAACCTTGGTATTTTTCATTCTGGATGATTTTGCTGTATTTGTTGGTTATTGGAATCATATTTTTCGTTTATTATAAATGGAATAAGTTACGTTATATTCAAAAGCTGAAATTACAAGAAGAGGCATTGAAACATCAAAATGAAATCCTTGAAATGGAACTTAAAGCCCAAAATGAGTTACAGTTTCAGGAGTATGAAAAACATATTTTAGAATTAGAGCTTCAAACCAAATCCTCTGAAGTTGCTGGTAAATCATTATCTATTGCCAAACAAACTGAAATGATGGAAAGTATTCAGAATATTTTAGATTCTGAATCGGATTTGAATAAGCTGAAAAATGAAATCAAGAAAGTAATCAAAATTAATTCAGTCAATAAGCATGAATGGGAAGCATTCGAAACGAACTTGAATCAAATACACAAAGAGTTTGTTTCAAACTTGAGTAAACGATATCCAAATTTGACTCCAAAGGATATCAAACTCTGTATTTATTTGAAAATGAACCTTTCTTCTAAGGAAATTGCACCTATGTTGAATATTTCATTTAGAGGAGTAGAGTTACATAGATATCGTTTACGGAAAAAACTGCAACTATCACAAGAAGAAAATCTAACCAAATTTTTATTAACTATATAAAAAAAATAGGTATTATTTGTCAAATTCTTATTGATTGCAAAGCGTATTTGAATCACAGTACTACATCATTACTACATCATATCGTGTTTTTAGAGTTGATTTTAATTTTTTTAAAGTATTGTATTGTTGAGTATTAAGTGTTTTTTTGTTTTGTATGATGTAGTTGTGTAGTACTCTAGCAACTCAACTACAACGTTGTAATTGATTAATTTTGGTTGACAACTTTAACCAATTACAATCTTATGAGAAATTTTATTTTTAGTTTATTAGCATTCCTTTTGCTGCCCGCATACCTACATGCGCAGTCTATAAAAGGGCAAATTCAAGATAGTAAAGGTGTAGGAATTCCAGGAGCAATTGTTGTGGCTTCGACTTCTAATACATCTACTGATGCAGATTTTGATGGAAATTTTGCGATTAAAGCCAAAGAAGGCGAATCATTAAAGATTTCTATGTTAGGTTTTAACTCGATAACTGTAAAGGCTTCTTCGGATTTTATGAAAATTACTTTGTACGAGTCTGATGATACCGTTTTGAAAGATGTTATTGTCATAGGTTACGGTACTCGTAAAAAAATAGATAATACCACGGCTATTTCTTCCATTAAATCCGAAGAAATAGCAAAGACTAAAGTACTTAATGCATCACAAGCAATTCAGGGAAAAGCGGCAGGTGTTCAAGTGATTTCATCAGATTTACCTGGAAGTTCACCTTCTGTTGTAATTAGAGGGCTTGGAACGGCACTTGGTGGAAGAACTCCTTTGTATGTAGTGGATGGTATGCCAACCGAAAACATTAATAATATCAATACCAATGATATTACTTCGTATGAAATTTTAAAAGATGCCTCTTCACTTGCTATTTACGGAACCAGAGCAGCAAATGGTGTAATTATTATAACCACCAAAAAAGGTAAAGGTGAGCAGGTAACTGTTGAACTTGAAAATTTCACCGGATTTAGAACTACACTCAAGAAGGTGAAAATGGCTGGTAGTAATAAATATGCTCATTATTCAAATGTGGCATTGCAGTCTACTACCTTTTCACAAGATCAACCAGTAAACACAGATTGGTTTGATGCCATAACTAGAACAGGAACTTATTCTCAAAATAACGTTTCGATATTAGGTTCATCAGAAACGGTAAAATACTTTTTTAGTGCAGGAAACTATAGTGAAAAAGGTATTTTGAATGGTTTGGACTACAGCCGAACTACTTTTAGAAATAATAATGAATACAAGATTTCTAAGAAATTAACGGTAAATCAAAACTTTAGTTTTACATCAGCAAATGCCTCTCCAAAACCTTTGAGTGCTTTTACTAATGCTTACAAACAATCACCAATTGTTCCTGTTCGTTTTGCCAATGGACAATACGGTGTATCTTTTGTTGGTGCCAATGGTTTTGCTACTTCATCTGGTTCTTCTTTTAACAATGTTGGAAATCCTGTGGCTCAATTGGACTTTTTCAACGAAGAGCAACGCAGCGTTACTTTACAAGGAGGTCTAAAATTAGATTATGAAATTATCAAACCTTTAAAATTTACTTCACAATTTAATGGGGAATATTATACTTGGAAACAGTATAATTATGAAGACACTAAAAACATTTGGCTAGCTGCTGATCCTACTCGAATTGCATCTGCTTATCCAGCTACTTCAAACATTAATTTATTGACAAAAGGGAGGGAGCAATATTTTAACTGGAACTTAATGAACTATTTTACTTTTAGTAAAGTGTTTAGTGATATTCATGATTTAGAAGTTACGGCTGGTATGGAAGCTTCTGTGAAAGGGTCTCGTGAAAAATTGACGATCGTTCGAAAAAACGTAAATCAAAATGAAAATTATTGGGCACTTAATGGTGTTGAAAATGCTGCAAACGTTATTAGTTACAGAGATGAGATGTTGAATCAAACTCGTTTAGCTTCTTATTTTGGTCGTTTTCAATATAAATTAATGGACAAATATTTGTTTACTGGAACGATAAGACGTGATGGCTCTTCTAATTTTGGTAAAGAGTATCGTTGGGGAACATTTCCAGCATTTGGTTTAGGCTGGGTTGTAACTAAGGAAAATTTTATGGCCGATGTTAAAGCGATTAACTTGTTAAAAATCAGAGGTGGTTGGGGTAAATTAGGAAACCAAAATGTACCATTAAACAACCAAGCGTACTCCTCAGGATTGAATACGTATTTAGGAGGTTCAATTTTAAATGAAGGAACAACTATTAATTCACAAATTGACCCAAGTTTATCATGGGAAATCACTCAAGAGGCATCTGCGGGTATTGACATTGAAATGTTGGATAACCGCTTGAAGGGAACTTTTGACGTGTATGACAAGAATACTACCAACGTAATTTTGAATACAAAACCTTATGCAACCTCAGGAATTAGTCTTGCTTCACCAGCACATGTAGGTGAAGTATCAAACAAGGGGTATGAGGTTTCTTTGAGATGGGATGATAAAATATCTGATGATATGACCTATTGGATTGGAGGAAATTTTTCTCAAAACACCAATAAACTAAAAGGTTTAAAAGATGTTACACTATCTCAAATCGTAGGTGGAAATTTAGGTAACGGACAAAATACAAAGTTGTTAGACAATACCTCTGTTGGACAACCTTTAGGAAGTTTCTTTATGTATGAATATGCAGGATTTGATCCTACAAATGGAAAAATGTTATACTATACAGCTGCTGGAAACCAAGTTACTCAAGATGCTTTAGCAGAAACCGATAAGAAATATGTAGGCTCTATTTTGCCAAAATCAAATTTTGGTGTCACATTGGGAATAACCTACAAAAACTGGGACTTCTCGGTAGATGGTTATGGTACAGCTGGGGCTAAAGTATACAATGGTAAAAAAGCGCAACGTTTTTCTGGAGAGAATATCGAAGAATCGTTGGCTACTAATTTCTGGACTGTAAATAACACATCTGCTAGTACAATGGCTCCTTTCAATCAAGTGCCAGTAGCCTCTACTTATTATCTTGAGTCCGGTGATTTTTTTAGAATTAACAACATTACTTTGGGATACAAACTACCAATTCAAAGTAAATTAATTAGTGCTTGCAGATTGTATGTAAACATGATTAACCCCTTCATTTTTCAAAAATTCTCTGGCTTTTCTCCTGAGCTAAACGGAAATGGTGATCCTTATGGAACACAAGGTGTAGAATTGGATGCATATCCAACGTTGCGATCTTTCGTTATTGGAGCTAATTTAAAATTTTAATAGTATGAAATCGCCATTAACAACAGGTTTGTTGCAAACAAACACCAATAAATAAAGGCGATACCATATATGACCACTAACAAATAAATTTTACATATATGAAAAAGATATATATATCCCTATTCGCCTTATCGGTAGTTTTTTTTACTGGTTGTGCTGATGATTTTTTAGATGTAGATCAAACAGAATCTATCTCTACTAAAGACATTGAATTGTTTAATAATGATGCAGGAGCCTCCTCATTTGTTACATCTATTTATAGTAAATTCTTAGATTGGGACATGACTTCCTTCGGTTGGATTGGTTTGTCTAGTATCACTTCTGATGATGCAGACAAAGGATCTTCACCAGGAGATACAGGAACCGATAAAGATATTTTGGATGCGTTGTCTTATAACCCAACAACTCCTTCTGTTGAGAGTGTTTTTAATGCCAATTATGACGGCATTAATAGATGTAATCAAGCGCTAAATATTCTTCCTAAGTTGACAAAAGCAGACGCTAACTTGCGTAATCGATTGATGGGTGAGGCGAAGTTTTTGAGAGCGTTCATGTATTTTACCTTAGTAAAATGTTATGGTGGAGTTCCAATTGTAGATCGTCTGCCTAATCCTTCTTCTACAGAGGATAGACAAATGTTGTTAACTCGCAAAACTGCGTCCGAAGTTTATGCTTTCATAGAAACTGATTTGATCGATGCGATTGCAGCTTTACCAGAGAAATCTGCTTATCCTGCCAATGAAAAAGCAAGGGCTTCCAAAGGAGCTGCCTATGCATTATTAGCCAAAGTAAATCTGTACCAGAAAAATTGGCAAAAAGTTGTAGACAATTGTAATGCAGTTACTGGTTATTCATTGGCTCCTGATTATGCAACGATGTTTCGTATAGCAGGTGAGAATGATGCTGAATCTATTTTCGAAATCCAAGGAGTTGGTTCAATTCCAGCCAGAGGTATTCAAGGTTATTCAAACACTCAAGGCGCCCGTGGTGCTGGAGGTTGGGGTTGGGGATTCAATACACCTTCGCAAAGTTTGGTAGATGCCTATGAGGCAGGTGATGTTAGAAAAAATGCGACAATTATCTTCAGAGGAACTACTTTGTATGACGGAAGAATAATTCCAAACACAGTAGAAAACCCACGATACAACTACAAAGCTTATTCTTCGAATTTTACAGATGCTTGGGAAACAGATGCTAATATCAAGTACTTGCGTTTTGCTGAAGTGCTGTTGATGAAAGCTGAAGCGTTGAACGAATTAGGACAAACCAGTACAGCGATTCCGTTATTGAATCAGATAAGAAACAGAGCTGGATTGGCGAATACTACGGCGCTTTCTCAAGCCGATGTAAGACGTGCCATTTGGAAAGAAAGAAGAGTAGAAATGGCTTTTGAACACGATAGATTTTTTGATGTGGTTCGTACAGGACAAGCTGTTGCAGCTTTTGCCGCTGATGGAAAAACTTTCGTAGCAGGAAAACACGAATTGTTTCCTATTCCGCAATCTTTCATCAGACAAGCCGCTGGATTATCTAGTCAAAATCCAAATTATTAATCATTAATCGTATCAAAATGAAAATAAATAAATCGATATTCTTAGGTACTATGGCGGCTGTAATTCCTTTTTTTACAGCTTGTGAAGATAGTATTGACAAAGTAAATAATCCCATACCATACGAATCTATTGGTGGATATGAAAGTTCGGATGAGGTTGCAGCCTCACATTTGGTTTCCAAACTTAGTTTTGATGGAAATTTAAGTGACAGTAAAAGTAATATTACAGGTTTAGAAAGTACGAATGTAGCTTTTTTTGAAGGCATAAAAGGAAATGCTTATCAAGGATCGAGTTCTGTTGCTCGATACGCTATAGGAAATGCGACTACTAAAATTACTTCATTAAATGATTTCTCAATTTCATTTTGGATGAATACTGCTAATACAGTTCCTGATGGTGGAAGTCCTGGTCAAGGAAAAGGAGCACAGGGTATTTTTTCAATTGTCAGACCAACTGAGTTTTGGGGGGGAATGAATCTATTCTTAGAGAATCCTGATGGATCGTTTCCTAATAGATTAAGATTAAAGCTATTAGTAGAGAATGGAAGAACAGGAGTAGTTTGGAAATCACAAAGCATTATTATGAACATTGATAATAGTTTAAATACTTGGGTCCATGTAGTGTTGGCCTATGATTCAGGGACTAGTACAATTACGTGCTATACAAACGGAGCATTAAATAGTAGTGCTTTGTGGTATGCGAATGATCCAGGTGGCGCTACTAATCCAAATAATGCACCAAAATATGGTGTGCTCCAAATGGTTGGAACTAATGGTAAAGTTGTTTTTGGTACACATCAATTTGAAACAACTCCTCCTTTAAATAATGGTTCAGATCAAGGTTGGGCAACTAGCTTTGCTGGATTAATGGATGAATTCAGAATTTATGATGCCGCCCTTGCTAGCAACGAAGTTACAGCGCTCTATAAGTTAGAAAAAGATAAAAGATAAGTGATGCTTTTCAATACACCTAGAGAATTAAAATCTAGGTGTTTTTACTAATGTTTAATTCTAATAAAAATGAAAAAATCGCTATATCTATTGTTTTTTTTATCAATGTTCACGTCTTGTACATCATCTCCTCAGGAGCTAAAAAGTTCAGGAACTCCCTTGCCAACAATTCCAGTGAAAGTGTTGTCAGATAATGAACTTCTTGACTTGGTACAAAAAGACGCTATTAAGTATTTTTGGGACTATGCCGATCCGATTTCTAAGTTAGCTCGCGAGCGATACCACACCGAAGATCCAAATTTTGAATCGAATATAATTACTACAGGTGGTTCAGGTTTTGGGTTAATGACACTAATTGTTGGTATCGAAAGAGGTTTTGTTCCTAGAGCAGAAGCTGTAGCAAGACTTAGTACAGCTTTGCAGTTTCTAGAAAAAGCGGATCGTTTTCACGGTGCTTGGCCGCATTGGATGGATAACCAAACAGGAAAAGTAATCCCTTTTGGAACTAAAGATAATGGCGGTGATTTGGTCGAAACTTCTTTCGTCTGTCAGGCTTTAATCACTTTGCGAGAATACTTTAAAAATGGAAATGCTACCGAAAAAGCATTAGCCCAAAAAGCTGATGAGTTATGGAAAGGGGTAGAATGGGATTGGTATACAAAAGGAGAGAAAGCCTTGTATTGGCATTGGTCGCCTAATTATACTTGGGAAATGAACTTTAAACTCGAGGGATATAACGAATGCTTGATTACCTATATTATGGGTGCCGCATCTCCGACTCATACGATTCCTGCTGATGCTTACCATATAGGATGGGCAAGAAATGGGGGAATCACAAACGGAAGTTCTCAATATGGACTACCCGTCGTGTTGAGTTATAATGGGGCAGTTGGAAATGTTGGTCCTATGTTTTGGTCACATTATTCTTTTTTGGGATTGGATCCCAATAATTTAACAGATAACTATGCGAATTATGGTGCACTAACTCAGAATCACGCCAAAATCATGGTCAAGTACAGTCAGGCTAATCCAAAACAGTTTAAAGATTACTCTGATAAATGTTGGGGGCTTACTGCCAGTTATACTCGTAATCCTGATGGTACAACAGGTTACACCGCACACCAACCCAATAATGACAATGGTGTAATTACGCCAACAGCAGCCTTATCTTCATTCCCTTTTGCCCCAATCGAAGCGATGAAATTTTTGCGCTATGTTTATGATGAGAATAAGACAAAATATGTTGGAATAGCAGGACCTTATGATGCATTTTCACCACATTACAATTGGGTAACTCCGCGTTATCTAGCCATTGACCAAGGGACCATTGTACCTATGATTGAAAATTATCGCTCAGGATTATTATGGAAGCTATTTATGAATGCTCCCGAAGTGAAAGCAGGTTTGTTAAAATTAGGATTTCATTCGTCGAAGTATGGGATCTAAAATAGAAATAATCCTTATTACAATTTTATTGATAATGAAACTATTAGATTTTTTATTGGTGTAAAAGATTCATTTATCAAGAAATAAAGCCTTTTACTTTTTTTAAAAGGTCATTGAAAAAAATAAAAATAAAAATATGAATACCACTAAATTACTACTATTGCTGTTAAGTATTTCCTTTATTGGCTACAGCCAAAAGAGAGGAAATAAAAATGATTCCAAAATCAAACCCCGAGCAGAGTTTGTGGCTGATTTATTGTCTAAAATGACTTTAGATGAAAAATTAGGACAATTAAATCTACCTACATCTGGAGATATTACTACAGGTGCAGCCAGCAGCTCTAACGTCGCAAAAAAAATTGAAGAGGGTAAAGTAGGAGGCTTATTCAATATCAAGTCGGTACAAAAAATTAAAGAAGTTCAAAAAATTGCCGTTGAAAAAAGCCGCCTTAAAATCCCTTTGATTTTCGGGATGGATGTCATTCACGGATACGAAACAACATTTCCAATTCCATTAGGATTGTCTTGTACTTGGGATATGAATTTAATAGAGCGTAGTGCTCAAATAGCTGCTCAAGAAGCAAGTGCTGACGGAATTAATTGGACATTTTCACCTATGGTCGATATTTCAAGAGATCCAAGATGGGGAAGAATTTCCGAAGGCTCGGGCGAAGATCCTTATTTAGGTTCTCAAATTGCTCAAGCTATGGTAAGAGGTTATCAAGGAAATGATTTGTCTAAGAACAACACCATTTTGTCTTGTGTTAAACACTTTGCACTTTATGGAGCGCCAGAAGCTGGTCGTGACTACAACACAGTAGATATGAGCAAAATCCGCATGTATAATGACTATTTTCCTCCTTATAAAGCTGCTGTAGATGCTGGTGTAGGCTCTGTTATGGCTTCGTTTAATGAGGTTGATGGTGTTCCTGCAACAGGAAACAAGTGGTTAATGACGGACGTGTTAAGAAAACAATGGGCTTTTAAAGGTTTTGTCGTAACTGATTTTACTGGAATTAATGAAATGGTAGATCACGGAATGGGCGATTTACAAACTGTATCAGCTTTAGCTTTGAATGCTGGTGTTGAAATGGATATGGTAGGCGAAGGTTTTTTGACAACATTAAAAAAATCAATCGACGAAAAAAAGGTTTCGATTGCTCAAATTGACAATGCTGTGAGATTAATTCTGGAGGCGAAATACGATTTGGGTTTGTTTCATGATCCCTACAGATATTGTGATATAAAACGTTCCAAAACGGATATATATACTACTTCAAATAGAAATGAAGCTAGAAATACAGCTGCTCAATCTTTAGTCTTATTAAAAAATCAGAATCAAGTATTGCCTCTTAAAAAATCCGGAACTATTGCACTTATAGGACCTCTAGCGGATGCGAAAGAAAATATGTCGGGAACTTGGAGTGTAGCTACAAAGCTTGAAAATTCTATTTCTTTATTGTCAGGAGTAAAAACGGTTGCCGGAAACTCCGCCACTATTTTATATGCCAAAGGGAGTAATTTAGATTATGATGCTGCTTTTGAAGAACGTGCGACTATGTTCGGAAAAACATTGCACAGAGATCATCGCTCGGATCAAGAATTACTAGCCGAAGCACTTAAAATAGCGAACCAAGCTGACGTCATTGTTGCTGCTTTAGGCGAATCAGCAGAGTTAAGCGGAGAATCCAGTAGTCGTACCAATCTCGAAATTCCAAAAGCTCAAAAAGATTTGCTTAATGAACTCTTAAAAACAGGAAAGCCTGTTGTTTTGGTACTTTTTGACGGAAGACCTTTAGTTCTTGTAGAAGAAAATCAAAAAGTTCCTGCTATTTTGAATGCTTGGTTTGCAGGAAGTGAGGCAGGATTAGCTATCGCCGATGTATTGTTTGGTGATGAAAATCCATCAGGGAAGTTAACAACAACTTTTCCAAGAAGTGTGGGGCAAATACCTATTTACTATAGTGCCAAGAATACAGGAAGGCCTTTAGGAAATAAAGAAGGTAAGTTCGAAAAATTCAAATCAAACTATATTGATGAGCGAAATGAGCCTCTTTTTCCATTCGGATATGGGCTAAGTTATACTAATTTTAGTTACTCAAATCTGATGATTTCTTCTCCTAAAATGACAAAAAATGAAACGATAAAAGTTTCTGTTGAGGTAACAAATACAGGTAATTTTGACGGAAAAGAGGTAGTGCAGCTTTATATTAGAGATCTAGTAGGAAGTGTTACTCGTCCCTTAAAAGAACTAAAGGATTTCAAAAAAATAGTGTTGAAAAAAGGAGAGAAACAAACCCTTACTTTTGAAATTACTGTTGATAAATTAAAGTTCTATAATTCAGATTTGAACTTTGTTGCTGAACCTGGTGTATTTGAGGTTTTTATTGGCACGGATTCAACTACCAATAATAAAATAAGTTTTGAGTTAATTAATTAAGTTTTGTTAGTTTTTTTTACCCTTCGATGATTGCTTTCGGAGGGTATTTTTTTATCCAATAAACAAGGAATTCTAAAATGAAATATTATCTAATGAGGAGATTTGGGCTAATTTTAGCGGGATTATCTTTTTGTTTTTTTGCACAAGGACAAGTACAAGTGAAACAGCAACAAACCTATTGTAATCCTATAAACATTGATTATGGTTATTGTCCCATTCCAAATTTTGTTACCCAAGGAAAGCATAGAGCCACAGCAGATCCTGTGATTACTTTTTTTCAAGGGAAATACTATTTGTTTTCTACCAATCAATGGGGGTATTGGCATAGTACAGATATGCTTAACTGGCAATTTGTATCAAGAAAGTTTTTGCGACCAGAACATAAAGTTTATGATGAACTTTGTGCTCCATCGCTTTCTTTTGTCAATGATAGCTTGTTGGTTGTGGGCTCAACACACGGTAAAGAATTTCCAATCTGGATGAGTAAAAATCCAAGTAAAAATGAGTGGAAAGAGCTGGTTCATAAGTCTGAAGCTGCTGCTTGGGATCCTCAGATTTTTTGGGACAAAGAAAAAGATGAATTGTATGAATATTATGGGTCAAGTAATTTGTATCCAATTTATGGAGTAAAGTTAAATCGTAAAACGTTCCAGCCCGAAGGAGAAGTTGTGCCCTTAATTGTGCTGAATGATGAGGAACATGGTTGGGAAAGATTTGGTGAAAACAATGATAATACATTCATGCAACCTTTTATGGAAGGAGCCTTTATGACTAAACACAAGAACACATATTATTTGCAATATGGTGGGCCAGGTACTGAATTTAGTGGATATGGAGATGGTGTGTATACAAGCAAGAATCCTTTAGGTCCGTTTGTGTATCAATCGCATAATCCATTTTCATATAAACCTGGAGGTTTTGCAAGAGGAGCAGGTCATGGTGCAACTTTTCAAGATGCAAATAGTACTTTTTGGCATGTATCTACAATTGTAATTGGAACAAAGAATAATTTTGAAAGACGATTGGGTATTTGGCCAGCTGGTATAGATGAAGAAGGAGTTTTATACTCCAATACAGCTTATGGCGATTATCCAACTTTTTTGCCTTCACAAAATAAAGATCATCTTAAGGATAGTTTTTCAGGTTGGATGCTTTTGAACTATAATAAACCAGTGAGTGTTTCCTCTACATTAGGTGGTTTTCAACCCAATTATGCAGTCAATGAAGATATAAAGACGTATTGGTCTGCAAAAACAGGAAACAAAGGGGAATGGTTAATTTCTGATTTAGGGGAAAGGAGTACTATTCGTGCAATTCAAATAAATTATGCAGACCAAGACGTGACACTGATGGGGAAACCAGAGACCACTGTTGGGCATAAATATCTTATTACTGTATCTGACAATCTAAAAGAATGGAAAGTGATTGTTGATAAGAGTAAAAACTCCAAAGATGTTCCTCACGATTATGTCGAATTAGAGAAACCTGTTATTGGACGATATTTGAAGATAGAGAATATCCAAATGCCAACAGGTAAATTTGCTTTAAGTGGCTTTAGAGTTTTTGGCAAAGGTAATGGTGAAGCTCCAGCTCCTGTTAAAAACTTTGTTCCTTTGCGAGTAGCTCCAAAAACAAAAGGGGAACGTCGTAATGTCTGGTTTAAATGGGAACAAGAACCATTAGCAGATGGTTATGTTATTTATTTTGGAAAATCACCAAACCAGCTTTATGGTTCCGTAATGATTTATGGTAAAAATGAATATTATTTGAATGCGTTGGATCGATCCGATGCCTATTATTTTCAAATAGAAGCTTTTAATAGCAACGGAATTAGTCAAAGAACGCCTGTAATCAGAGTAGAATAGCAAGAATTGATTTTGAATTATAGAGATTAAATTAATCTCTATAATTCAATGCAGGTTTACGGTCACCAAGTAAAGGTTTGTATTGATAGTCGCCTTTGCTAGATTTGAATTCTTCTTTGGCTTTTTGAACCAAAGATGGATTCGTAAACAAATCAATGGCCATATACGAAAGTGTTTTGGCAGCCACAAGCATTCCTTTGATACCTATATCGGTTCCGCCACAGGCTACGGCTTGCCAACTGTGCGCTCCAGTTCCTGGAACCCAAGTCGCGGTTTCGATTCCAACAGTCGGAACGGTATAACTTACATCGCCTACATCCGTGGAGCCTAGATTTTTCTCAATATGCATCGGATTGACTTTCGCGGCGTTGGCGATAGGTGGTTTTTTGTCAATAAAACTGCTTTGAATTTTAGTCGCAAAATCTATCTCTTCTGGTGTATACTGTACGCCTCCAACTTTTTCTAAATTGATTTGTATGGCATCGGCCAATGTTTTGTTGATGAGCAAATCGTGCGTACCTCCTATGATTTCATATTCGGAACGGGTTCCTGTTCCCAAAGCTGCACCTTCAGCTGCTTTGGCTACACGATCAAAGACATTGACAGCAATGGTTTTCTCTGGATTTCTCACATAATAATATACCTCGGCAAATTCTGGAACTACGTTTGGAGCTTTGCCACCGTTAGTAATGACATAATGAATTCTTGTTTCTTGCGGAATATGTTCCCGCATCATATTGACCATATAATCCATAGCTTCGACAGCATCCAATGCGGAACGTCCTTGTTCTGGAGAAGCAGCTGCGTGTGATGAAATTCCATAAAATCGAAACTTAGCCGATTTGTTAGCCAAAGCGCTAGTGTAGGTTACCGAATTATTATCCGAAGGATGCCAATGCAAGACTACATCAACATTGTTGAAAAGCCCCTCTCTCACCATATATACTTTTCCGCTTCCGCCTTCTTCTGCAGGACAGCCAAAGACTTTAATGGTTCCTTTTAATTTGCCTTCTTTTATTAGATTTTTGATGGCAATACCAGCAGCAATGGAGCCAGTTCCAAATAGGTGATGCCCACATCCGTGACCATTATTTTTATTAGGAATCAATGTTTTGGTAGGCGAGGTATCTTGTGATAATCCGGGAAGCGCATCGTACTCTGCTAATATCCCAATCACAGGATAACCCGAGCCATAAGTAGCCACAAAAGCTGTAGGTATCCCTGCTACACCAGTAGTAACGGAGAAATCATTTTCTTTTAATTGTTGTGCGAGCAAGTTAGAACTATTTGTTTCTTTGTATCCTAATTCGGCATAATCCCAGATATTCAAAGCTATTTTCTTGTAAATAGCCCTCTCTTTTTCAATGCTCGTATTTGCTTCTTTCTTTAGTATTTCGATTGATTTTTGGGACCAATGAGTTTGTATAAATAAGGTTAGGGCTAGCACAGTCCAAATTGTTTTTTTCATATCTAAAAGGTAAAAGTCAGATTTATTGTGATGTTTTATGCAGGTCAAAAGCGTTTTATAGCAATCTTTTGATGAATAAGCTAATATACATTGATTTTACTTATCCTGGTTACTTTTCATAAAATTCAATGGGCAACTGGTCAGGGTCTGCAATAAAAAGAAAGCGTTTGTTAGTGAATTCATCTGTGCGAATGGCTTCCATTTCGATTTGATTTTTCTCTAAATGGGCTACGATTCTATCCAAATCATCTACTTCAAAAGCCAAGTGACGCAAGCCTGTAGCTTCAGGTCGTGAAGGTCTTGAAGGAGGATTGGGAAACGAGAAAAGTTCAATAATGTAGTCACCATTGAGCGCTAAATCGAGTTTGTATGACGCTCTTTCTTCTCGATAAATTTCACGAATAATCTCTAATCCTAACACTTCAACATAAAAGCGTTTCGATTTTTCATAATTGGAACAAATGATAGCGATATGATGAACTCTAGTAAGCATAACTTTCGATTATATTTTTTAATTTAAATAAAGGTAACTATTCAGCCTATTCAAAAAAACATAGTTATGAACAATTTGACTTTCTGTTTTTAGAAAAACAGCTTTATTATGAACACTTGTTCATTACTAATTAACAACTATCTGCTTTGTTTTCTTTACT
>NZ_JBCGDP010000027.1:0-45200 GCF_038739875.1 Flavobacterium polysaccharolyticum | reverse complement strand
AATCCCATTAAAAAATTAATCACAAAGGAAAAACGCTTATAAAAGGAAGATTAAAATCCAATTATAAGCGTTTTTTTTATCTAAAAACGAGGTCTATCAAAATTGACGTGGTTTTTCAGTGGCTCTGTTCAAACTTCATAGCTTTTTTTGTGCTTTAGTTTCTTCAATAATATCTTCGTCTTTGCTGAGTTTTAATGAAACTAATACTCCAGTAAGTAGTGATAAGGCGATAAAACCAAGTGAAGCCCATTCAGGAACTTCGATATAATCATGAAGTAGTATTTTTAAACCCACAAAGCTCAAAATGGCAATCAAGCTGTATTATAAATGGCTAAATTTAACAAACATATTCGCTAAGGATAAATACATTACCGGTAAAACTAGAATGGCAAAGTATTAGGGTAAAATACTGAAAAAGGGTCTGAGGTTATGGTTAAAATAGCCGGAACGCTATCAACAGTAAATAAAACATTCATTACTTCAATTACAATTAATGCTATAAAAAGTGGAGTAGCATGATTCATTATAATATTAGTAGCTAGATGAAGATGGCCACATATTGTACTTAAATTCTATACACATAAAAAAAGTGCTAACTATAATAGCTAGCACTTTTTATTTAAAGTATTTGTAGAAATTACAAAGCAGATTTAACTGTTTTAATAATTCTTGCGGCAATTTTGTATGGATCACCATTAGATGCTGGTCTTCTGTCTTCTAACCAACCTTTCCAACCTTTTTGTACAGTCATTAAAGGAATACGGATAGAACAACCTCTGTCTGATACTCCGTAAGAGAAATCGTGAATAGATGCAGTTTCGTGTTTACCAGTCAAACGTTGATCGTTAAATGCTCCATAAACTGCAATGTGTTCAGCAGTTACTGGACGGAAAGCTTCACATATTTTTTCGTATACTTCTTGAGAACCACATGTTCTTAAAACTTCGTTAGAGAAGTTAGCGTGCATTCCTGAACCATTCCAGTCTGTGTCTCCTAGAGGTTTTGGGTGGTACTCGATATAGTAACCGTATTTCTCAGTTAAACGATCTAAAAGGTAACGTGCTACCCAAATTTCGTCTCCTGCTTTCTTAGCACCTTTTGCAAATAATTGGAATTCCCATTGTCCGCAAGCTACTTCTTGGTTAATTCCTTCAAAGTTAATTCCTGCTGCAATACATAAATCAGCATGCTCTTCAACTAATTTTCTTCCGTGAGTATTTTTTCCTCCAACTGAACAATAGTACATACCTTGTGGTGCAGGGTATCCACCTACAGGGAAACCTAATGGTAATAATGTTTTAGTGTCCATGATGAAATATTCTTGTTCGAAACCAAACCAGAAATCTCCATCATCATCAATAGTAGCTCTACCATTAGATGGGTGAGGAGTACCATCAGCGTTCATAACTTCGGTCATTACTAACCAACCGTTAATACGAGTTGGGTCAGGATAAATGGCAACAGGTACTAAAAGACAATCAGATGATCCGCCTTCGGCTTGTTTTGTAGAGGATCCATCAAAAGACCAGTTACCTAGTTCTTCTAAAGTTCCTTGGAAATTTTCATGCTCTTCAACTTTTGTTTTACTTCTTAAATTTTGTGTTGGTTCGTATCCGTCTAACCAGATATACTCTAATTTAATTTTAGCCATAACTATATGAATTTGTTTTATTTTTTTTCTGGGTCAAATATAAATTTATTTTTTTTACTACTAAAAAATAGGGGGTGATAATTGGGGTTTTATTGAAGGATTTTAATTAAGTGTAATTTTGAAGGGGGTATATTTTTAAAAAAGCAATTTTAAGTGTGCTAAAAAAACAAATTCGTAATATTCGTCTTTTTTTTTGGTATTAATACGTTCTTTTATTGATAAATAGATGTTTTTTATGTAAAATAACTACTTTTTTTTGTTATATTTTTGTAAAAAAGTGGTTTTTATATTGAAAGTTGTTTGTTTTTATGAATATTTATTGTTTTGAATTTGGAGATTGTTTGTTTGGTTATCTTTAATTTTTTTAAGTTTGATTCATATTTTTAGTCTAAAAATTTTTCTGTTATTTGGTTATTGAGTGGTAGTTTGTTTTTCTTCTTTCTTTATTTTTCGTCCAATTTATTAAATTTTAATATTCGACTCTAAAAGTGTAATTGCTTATATTTGTTACAAAAAAAATAAAGTAATAACAACTAAAAACCATTACTATGTCTACAATACGTTTTCAAGCTTTAAGCGAAGCATCGAATAGAAAGCCAGTAAAATTTGAGGAATCAGATAGAAAATCATCTCTTTTTGGTTCGAATGTTTTTAATGATAAAGCAATGAAGCAATATTTGACTTCTGATGCTTATAAAGCTGTTAAAGGTGCCATTTTGCATGGGACAAAAATTGACAGAAAAATTGCAGATTACATAGCAATGGGGATGAAAGAGTGGTCTTTAGCTAAAGGCGTTACTCATTATACGCATTGGTTTCAACCATTAACAGGTACTACTGCTGAAAAACATGATGCTTTTTTTGAAACTTCTTATGATGGAAGTGATCCAGTAGAAAAATTTGGTGGAGCACAATTGGTTCAGCAAGAACCAGATGCTTCTAGTTTTCCAAATGGAGGGATAAGAAATACTTTTGAAGCCAGAGGTTATACCGCTTGGGATCCAACGTCACCAGCTTTTATTTATGGCACAACTTTGTGTATACCTACTATTTTTATTTCGTATACTGGTGAAGCGTTAGATAACAAAATCCCATTATTACGAGCTTTATCTGCAATGGATGAAGCAGCTACCGAAGTGTGTAAGTATTTTGACAAAAACGTAAAGAAAGTAACTGCAACTTTAGGGTGGGAGCAAGAATACTTCTTAATCGATAAATCTTTGGCAAATTCACGTCCTGACTTAATGATGACTGGTAGAACTTTATTAGGACATACTTCGGCAAAAGGACAACAGTTGGATGATCATTACTTTGGTTCTATTCCATCACGTGCCCTAACTTTTATGAGAGACCTTGAGCAAGAGTGCATGTTGTTAGGTATTCCAGTAAAAACACGTCATAATGAGGTTGCACCAAACCAATTTGAGTTAGCGCCAATTTTTGAAGAAACTAACTTAGCAGTAGACCACAACTGTTTATTGATGGATGTAATGGGTAAAGTAGCTGAAAGACATGATTTCAAAGTGTTATTGCACGAAAAACCATTCAAAGGCGTTAATGGTTCTGGTAAACACAACAACTGGTCATTGGCTACGGATACTGGAGTGAACTTGTTAAGCCCAAGTAAAACACCAATGAGCAACTTACAATTTTTAACTTTCTTTGTGAACACTATCAAAGCGGTTAATGATTATGAAGAATTATTAAGAGCTTCTATCGCTACGGCTAGTAATGATCATAGACTAGGAGCCAATGAGGCACCACCTGCAATTATTTCTGTTTTTATTGGGGAACAATTGACAAAAGTATTAGCTGAATTAGAAGGTGTAACGGCCGGAAAATTATCTCCTGAAGAAAAAACAGACTTAAAATTGAACGTAGTTGGTAAAATTCCAGACGTACTTTTAGATAATACGGATAGAAATAGAACTTCTCCATTTGCCTTTACTGGAAATAAATTTGAGTTTAGAGCTGTAGGTTCTTCTGCAAATTGTTCTAACGCAATGACTACTTTGAATGCTATTGTGGCAAAACAACTAAAAGATTTTAAAATAGAAGTTGATGCTCTCATTGAAGAGAAAGACATGAAAAAAGATGATGCTATTTTCAATGTAATAAGAGAGTATATCAAACAATCTAAAAAGATTCTTTTTGAAGGAGATGGCTACAGTGAAGCATGGGCTAACGAAGCAGCAAAAAGAGGATTGAGTAACTTCAAAACTACACCAGAGGCATTGAAAGCGAGAGCTTCTAAAAAAGCTTTAGATTTATTTGCTGAGTTAGGTATTATGAATCATGTTGAGGTTGAAGCTCGTTATGAAATTGAATTAGAAGAGTACACTAAAAAAATTCAAATTGAAGGACGTGTTTTAGGTGATATTTCTAAGAATCATGTAATTCCAACAGCAATTCGTTACCAAAATACTTTAATCGAAAATGTAAAAGGATTAAAAGATATTTTTGGATCGGATTACGAAAATGTTGCAAAAGAACAAATCCTTCTTATAAAAGAAATTTCAGGTCATATTGAAGGGATTAATTCTAAAGTCGCTTTGATGACTAACGAAAGAAAAGTTGCCAACAACTTGGCTGATGCTCAGGAAATGGCTGAAGCATACTGTAACAAAGTAAAACCTTATTTTGAAGAAATTCGTAACCATTGTGACAAACTAGAATTGTTAGTTGATAATGAATTATGGACTTTAACCAAATACAGAGAGTTATTGTTTACTAAGTAATATAAAGTATTAGTTACTTCTAAAGGGAGCCTAATTTTAGACTCCCTTTTTTAATTTTGTTTTGAAAACCGATATGATTTTAGGATCTATCGGTTTTTTTGTAATCCAACTTCTGGTTTAAACCAAGAATTTAAAAAAACTGGTTATCTTTGCACCACATCAACACAAACTAATTTCATGAGTTCAGATACTTCTAAAAGATATGCACAACGTGGTGTTTCGGCATCCAAAGAAGATGTGCATAATGCTATTAAAAACATCGATAAAGGTTTATTTCCACAAGCATTTTGTAAAATTGTCCCTGACTACCTTACCCAAGATCCAAATTATTGCTTGATTATGCATGCCGATGGTGCTGGAACAAAATCCTCACTAGCGTATATGTATTGGAAAGAAACTGGGGATATTTCTGTTTGGAAAGGCATTGCACAAGATGCATTAATTATGAATATTGATGATTTATTGTGTGTAGGAGCTATTGACAATATTTTACTTTCTTCTACTATCGGAAGAAACAAAAATCTAATTCCTGCTGAGGTTATTTCGGCGATTATTAATGGTACTGAAGAATTAATTCAGGAACTGGCTACTTTTGGGGTGACTATTCATTCTACAGGCGGTGAAACGGCCGATGTTGGAGATATTGTTCGCACTATCATTGTTGATTCAACGGTTACCGCACGAATGAAACGTTCTAAAGTAATTGATAATGCCAATATCCAAGCTGGTGATGTTATTGTAGGTTTGGAATCTTTTGGTCAAGCTACTTATGAAAAAGAATACAACGGAGGAATGGGAAGTAACGGATTAACTTCTGCCCGTCACGACGTTTTCGAGAAATACTTGGCGGCCAAATATCCTGAGAGTTTCGATGCCGCTGTTCCTTCAGAATTGATTTATTCTGGTCAAGTAAAATTGACAGATGCTGTTGAAAATTCACCTATAGATGCTGGTAAATTGGTCTTATCACCAACTAGAACTTATGCGCCAATCATAAAGGCTATTTTAGATAAATATTCTGCTAACGAAGTACACGGAATGGTACACTGTAGCGGTGGAGCGCAAACTAAAATCCTGCATTTTGTCAATAATTTGCACATCATAAAAGACAATTTATTTCCAGTACCGCCTTTGTTTCAACTGATTCAAGAGCAATCCAAAACGGATTGGAAAGAGATGTATCAAGTATTCAATTGCGGTCACCGAATGGAGTTATACGTGCCAGAAGCTATTGCACAAGACATCATTGCGATTTCAAAATCGTTCAATGTCGATGCGAAAATTGTAGGTAGAGTAGAAGCTTCTGATGCCAAAAAACTAACCATCAACAGCGAATACGGTACTTTCGAATATTAAATTGTTTAAAAGTTTAAAGTTTAAAGTTGTTTTAGCAACTAACGATTACATCTTTTAAACAACCTTAAACTTTAAACAATCTTAAACTATTTAAAACCTTAACCCCTTTCCCCATGTACGAACTACTTTTTTGGCGTTATCAAGAGGGCATTTACCTCAATCATCATTTGGTTTACGAAGCCTTGGTCGAACAAGAAATCGTTGAGGGTTTAGAAGATTTACCTGTCGAAGTTATTTTGAATCGGTTGAATAGTGTTTTCGCAACTTGGGAAAAAGTAGACGACAGCAGTTGGAAAAACACCAAAGGCAAAGGCGCTTTTCAGGTCAAAACCACGCCGCAAAGCATTCAAATCGACTGCTACGGCACCGATGGGAAAACGATGAATTTATTGGCCGACACGCTCGAAGAGTTCAAATGTCCAGTATATGACCCTCAAGTTCCCGTTCGCTACGACGAGTTCAACGAATAATTTTAGGAGCTAATTCCAGCGCTCCGTTACAAGTCCTCACAAAAAAAATGATTTTTCTATATTCTAAAAGGAGCTTCTGTTAGTCGCTCTTTTAGAACAAGAAAAATCAATTTTTTTTGCTCCGGGCTTTCCACTACGGTCTGGGCTAAGTTCTATCCTAATGAAATAATTTTTATTGTTTAGGATTCAAAAGTACTGGTTTTCCAAAACCAATTTGTTCTAATTTTTCCAGTTGTGTTGCAGCATCACCTACAATTAGGTATATCATTTCGTTTGCATTAAGGTATTTATTGGCTAGTTTCTTTATATCAGCCACCGTCACGTTTTTAGTTTCTGTTTCTTGTTGTTTTACATAATCGTTGGGATAGTTATAATTGCAAATATCATTGAGCATATTGAGTTTGGCGTCCAAGGTTTCAAAAGCTCTTGCATTACTCTTAATCAAATAGCCTTTTGTGATTTCTAAATCAGATTCAGAGAAGTTTTTCCCGTAGTCAGCCACAATATTTTTTATTAATGATACAGCCTCAAAAGTAATGTTAGAACGTACGCCACTCGTAATTACAAAGGTGCCTTTGTAGGTACTTCCAATGAAGTTTGAATTAATTCCATAAGTGTATCCTTTTTCTTCGCGCAATTGTTGGGTAAGTTGTGAGGCAAATCCACCACCGCCTAAACGATAATTCAAAACATCTACCAAATGATATTCTGGATCTGTAGCTGCTAATGCAATTCCACCGATACGTAAAACTGATTGTTTTGCTCCTGGTACATCATAAAAATAAAGTGTTGATTTTGATTTTTTATCTACAATCACTGGCATTGGAATGATAACTTTTTTGGCCCTCCAATTGTTATTCAAGCGTTCGATGGTGTTCAAAACTTGTGACTTTGTAACAGCTCCCACAATCTGATAATTGGTTATCGAGGCCGAAAAATTTTCAGTATAATACTTTTTTAGATCTTCTAGAATGATGTTGTTTACCGTTTCTTCAGTACCAATCAAAACAGTGTACAACGGACTTTCTGGACCATAAAGTAGTTTTCTAAATTCGTTTCTAGCAATACTGTTTGGATCAGCTTTTTGTTGGTTAATTTGGTTTAGTGTACTTTTTTTAATCAAATCAAATTCGGTAGCATCCCAACGTGGTTGAGTAATAATCTCTTGAACCAACTCCATAGTTTTGTCATAGTTTTTGGATAAACAAGATCCTGAAATTACAATAGCATTATCTGTAGCATCCAATCGAATGGAAGCGCCCAAGATTTCAATAGCATTTTCTAATTCTTCTGTAGTTTTGTTTTGGGTTCCTTTGGTGAGTAAACTAGCCAATAGATTCGATACTCCAATTTTGTTTTTCTTTTCTAATAAAAGGCCTCCTTTTATTTGCAAATTAAAAGCTACTAAAGGAACTTCATTGTTTTCAATTCCATATATATTTAAGCCAGAGGAAAGTTTTTGTTTCCATACGGCTGGTGTTTTTACTGCAGGGCTTTCGCCATAAGGAGGTTCGATGCTTCGGTCAAAGCTTGAAGCGGTTTTTGGATAGGTTGCGGTTACATTGGCATCAAATTCGGCTTCGTTACCAGCAACAATTTTCTCTTCGACTATGTTTTCTACTACCGAATTTTTCAATACCAAGTTTGTCTGATTTTTGGGTACAAAACTAGAAGCTACAAAATGTTTTCCTTTAATATACTTTTCGTAAACTCGCATAACATCCTCAACGGTAACTCCTTGAATTCTCTCGATATCTTCTTTGATATAAGAAGGCGAGTCGGTGTAAATAGTGTATTGTGCCAACTGAAATCCTTTGCCTAATACGCTCGATAAACTAGAATAAAAATCCGTTTCTTGTTTGGCTTTGATTCGGTTTAAATCCTCTTGACTAATACCTTCTTTTTCAAAAAGAGCGAATCCTTCTTCGATACCTTCCATTACAACATTTAAATCGGTTTTATCAAATGCTCTTATGGTAAGCATATATTGTCCACCGATTTCTGAATTGTATTGGTAGATTCCAACGGCATCCGTTACTTTTTTGTTTTCTACTAAAGAACGATACAAAGGTGCTTTTTTTCCTTTGGATAAATAAGAAGCTAGTACTTCTAGAGCATAGCTGTCAGGATGGTATTCATATACGGTTGGCCAGGCAAGGGTTAATTGAGGAACTCGAGCAAAATTATCTTCAAAATAGCGTTTTTTGGTTTCGGTAAGTGTTACTTCTTGTTTTGCCATTTTAGGAACAGCAGGTCCTTTTTTGATTTCACCAAAATATTTGTTTATCCATTGTTTGGCTTGTTTGGGTTCAAAATCACCGGCAATGGTCAAGATTACATTGTTGGGAACATACCATTTGTTGTAGAAATTTTTGACGTCATCGAGTGTAGCATTTTGTAAATCTTCTAGTGAACCAATCACTTCCCAATTGTACGGATGGTTTGCAGGATATAAATTTTTATTGATTACTGCTGCGTTGTTTCCGTAAGGGCGATTGTCATAGCTTTGACGTTTTTCATTTTTTACCACTTGTTTTTCTTTAGCCAAAACAGATTCGGTTACAGTATTGATGAAAAAACCTAGTTTGTCAGCTTCGGCCCAAATCATTTTCTCCAAAGCGTCTTTGGGTACGGTTTGAAAATAGTTGGTTCTGTCTCGACTAGTGGAGCCGTTAGCGCCTTCACCACCAATTCGAGCACTCATTTTATCTAAGCCGCCTTTGCCTAGATTCTCAGATTCTAAGAATAATAAATGTTCAAACAAATGAGCAAAACCAGTCCTTCCTTGAATTTCTCTTGCAGATCCCACGTGTGTGGTCAAAGCTACAGCTACCACAGGATCTGATTTGTCGACGTGCAGAATTACACGAAGACCATTAGGCAAGGCGTATTCTTCAAACGGAACGTTAAAATCGGTGTTGGATTTGGTTTGTGCTTTAACATAAAATTGACTTAGGAAACAAGCCAAAAAAAGAGAGAACATTTTTGATTTCATAAAAGAAAAATGATTTGATTACTTTACTATGAAACGAATTTAAGCATTTAATTTAGAAGCAAATTGTTAATTTATTTGCTTTTGCGGTTATAAAAAGCGTTTATTTTACTGGAAGGAGAAGGTATTTTTTATCTTTAACGATTATAAAAATCACTTTATGAATTTTGATTTATTTTCTAAAAACCTTCTAGAAGATGACCGAGTGTTGTTACGTCCTTTGGAAGTTACTGATGCGGAATGTCTTATGGATATTTCTTTGCACGAACCCGAAACTTGGGAATTCTCGTTAGTAAAAGCTGATGGTCAAGCCAATCTCGAAAAGTATATTCAATTAGCGGTAAAGGCAAAGGAAACGCAGAAAGAATTTCCGTATATCGTTTATGATAAACAATCAGGGAAATATGCTGGAAGCACACGTTTTTATGACATCAATTTTGAATTCAAAACGCTGCAATTGGGCTACACTTGGTACGGAAAGCATTTTAGAGGAACGGGACTCAACAAACATTGCAAATATTTGTTACTTCGTTTTGCTTTCGAGACTTTAGGAATGGAACGCGTAGAATTTAGAGCCGATGCGAACAATCAACGCAGTATTGCAGCTATGAAACGTATTGGTTGTACGGTGGAAGGTATTTTGCGAAGTCATATGCCTACGCATACTCCCGCAATACGTAGAGATAGTATTATTTTGAGTATTTTGAAAGACGAGTGGTTCGAAAAAGTGAAAATGAATTTGGAAAAGCAATTGTAATCTCTTTCCAAAAAGGTGCGATGTTTCTATTTAGCCCCGATTGTAGTGGAAATCCTTTGATACCGGGGTTCGGCAGCAAAGATTGCAACGGAAAGCGGGACGATGTAGCCTGATAAAGCCTTTTGCATCTGCTCCTAATAAAAAATAATGTTTCGATTTTATTTTTTGGAATTGGATGGTTATCCCAAAAAATGGAAATACCTTTGCGCTTTATTTATACAATTTAAACACAATTTCATATGAAAATAAATTTAAAAAGCGGGATTGATCAGCTTTTGTTCGGGATGAAACAAAACGATGTGACCGCCATTTATGGTAAGCCAGACCGCAATTACAAAGACGAAGATGATAACGTGATTTTGGTGTACAACAAATTGAAAATGCGTTTGACTTTTTATCAAGAAGAAGAGTTGAGATTAGGCTATATCGTAGCTTCGAGTCCAAAATTAGAATTGTTTGGTAATTTGATTATTGATAAACCTATTGCATCTGTTAAAAAAGAGTTGGCTGCAAAAGGAATTACTAAATTTACGCAAGAAGAATTTGATACGTTTGAAAATTACTTCAATGAAGACAATTGGTTTATTCTTCAAACTGAATTTGAAGAAGTGGTAAAATTTGAGATTGGTGCGATTATCAATCAAAAAGACGAATTTGACTGGAAATTTGGAAAGAAATAAATTTCTCTAAGCATAAAAAAACCGATAACATTTTACTTGTTATCGGTTTTTTATTTTGTTCCAAAAAGAATTACTTCGTTTCTGGCTTTTTATCCATTATTTCTAATTCGAATACAAGATTAGCATTAGGTGGAATTACTCCGCCAGCGCCTCTTTCGCCATAGCACAAATTAGATGGCATAATAGCAATCATTTTTTCTCCTAAATGAATTAAACTTAATGCCTCAATAAATCCCGGAATCATACCTTCTTTTTTGCCAGCAACGAAAGGAAAAGGTTGGTAACCTTTTTGAGCTGCACGGTTCGCATCGAATTTCCCGTAGGCTTTATTCACCTCTTCGTAGCTACTGTCAAACAAGTTACCATCTTCAAAATAACCAGCGTAGTGAAAGTATATCGTAGAACCATCAACAGGTTTTACATCACTTCCTTTTTGAATGACTTGATAGATTAATCCTGAAGGTGTTTTTGTTCCTGACGCTCTAACTGAGGCAATGTAATCGGCTTTAGCTTTTATAACTGGACCAAATTTAGCTTCATAGGCCTTTTTAGCTTCGGCCTCTAAAGCTATTTTTTTAGCTTTATTTTCGGCATCGATAGCGGCTTGTTTTTTGGCATCTTCTGCTTTATTGGCATAATAGTCTGTGAAAACTTTAGCAGCATTGAATTTTTTAGCTAATGCACCTTTACGGGTAATGGTAACCTTGGTTATTACATCGTTTTGTTCAATGGTATTCACTACATTCATTCCTTCGGTTACGTGACCAAACACGGTATGCTTTCCGTCTAACCAAGGCGTGTCTTTGTGCGTAATAAAGAATTGGCTTCCGTTGGTTGCGGGACCAGAATTCGCCATAGATAAAATACCGCCTTTGTCGTGTTTCAAATCGGTGAATTCGTCTTTGAATTTGTATCCTGGATCTCCAGAACCAGTGCCTTCTGGATCACCACCCTGAATCATAAAGTCTTTAATTACTCGGTGGAATTTTAATCCGTCATAAAAAGGTTTTCCTTTTAATTTTTCCTTGTTTACATAAGGATTAGTTCCTTCTGCTAAACTTACAAAATTAGCTACGGTTACCGGAGTTTTTTGAAACTCAAGCGCCAAAACAATGGTTCCTTTGTTGGTTTCGATGGTAGCAAATAATCCTTCTCCAGGCGCAACTTTTGTTGGATTAATAGCAGTTTTCGCTGCTGGTTTTTTAGCAGGAGTGGCTACTTTTTTTACTTGTGCATTGATGCTTACTATCCCGAAGAATAACAAAAAAAGCAATTTTGATTTCATTTGTATTGATGGTTTATAAAATTAGTTCTTGGTTTTTAGTCCTTAGTCCATAGTCCTTAGTTGTTGTAAATAGTGTTTAGTAAAAGCTAATCACTAAGTACTAAAAACTACATTTTTTCTAATAACTCAATTTCGAAAATAATGTTGGCATTAGGTGGAATTGGTCCTACACCTTGAGCACCATACCCTAAATTAGATGGAATGAAAATAGTTGCTTTTTCACCAAATTTTAATTTTTCAATTCCTTCGATGAATCCGGGAATTAAACCATCTTTTTTACCATACTCAAAAGGAATTGGTAAGTATTGTTTGGCTGCGGCACGTGCGGCATCAAACTTTCCGAAAGTTTTTGAAACACTTTCAATGCTACTATCGAAAAGGCTTCCGTTTTCTAAAAATCCAGCATAGTGAATATACACATTAGCGCCGACAGCTGGTTTCTTACCATTGCTTTTTTGAGTGATCACATATTCTAAACCTGTATTGGTTTTTGTAGCTTTTGCTTTTAAGGCTTTGAAATCGGCTACTTTTTGATCTTGTACCGCTTTGAATTGTGCATTATAAGCGTCTAATTCGGCTTGTATTTTTTTCTGATTTTCAGCTTCAACGATGTAATAATCGTGGAACGTCTTTACAGCATTGAATTTTTTCGCCGCTTCACCATTTCTGATGATGGTCACTTTTTTCATAAAGTCACCTTGCTTGATTTGGTTAACTACTTCCATTCCGTTGCCAACTACTTGACCAAAAATAGTGTGTTTTCCGTCTAACCATGGTGTTTCTAAATGAGTAATGAAAAATTGACTACTATTGGTTGTTGGTCCATTATTGGCCATAGCCAACACACCGCCTTTGTCAAATTTAAATTCACAAAATTCATCTTTGAATTTGTAACCTGCATCACCAGAACCTGTACCTAAAGGGTCTCCAGTTTGAATCATAAAATCTTCGATGACACGGTGGAATTTTAAACCATCATAATACGGACGATTTTTCAAATTGGGATCGGTAATGAATTCATTGGTTCCTTCGGCTAGTGTTACAAAATTAGCCACGGTAATTGGTGCTTTATCATAAGCAAGTTGTAAGATGATATCACCTTTATTGGTTTCAATTTTGGCATATAAACCATCTGGTAAATCATTTTTTTCTTCATTTTTACAAGAGAAGAAAGTCGTTAAGGCTAGTAATCCAAGAACAATTCTTTTTTTCATTTTAATAAATTGATTTTAGGTTTTTTATTGATTTAGGGTATCTTTTGCAATCGTTTGTTGTTTTAATAAAGCTTTGGCTTTAAGGATTTCTTGTTTTTTAAGTTCGGCTTCGGACATAAAATTTCGTAAGGTTACGGTGCACAATAGAGGAGTGTTAGTGCCAATTTTTTTGTTATCGCCATGATAGCCGTATCCCATGTGAGAAGGAAATAAGAATACAAAAGTTTCTTTTTTACGCATCAATTTTATTCCATCTCTTAGCCCCATCATAATGTTTTGTTTGTCTACATAATAGGTTTGAGGCTGTGTTTCTTCTTTGGTGTAAATTATATTTCCCTTCAAATCTTTTACTTCGTAGTCGTAAAAAGCAACATCTCCTTTTTTTGGTGTAAGGGTATCTAGCATATTTCTTTTCGAAAAATGGTACCAATATCCTTTTTTGGAAGCTAAAAATTCTATTCCAGTATTTTTTTTGATGACCGCTTGAATTCGGTCTTCCTCAGAAGCTACTAGTTTTTTATTGCGCTCTATTGATTTTTTCATAAAACTTCCTGAAGCTTGCGAAAGGGGTCTGCGGGCTTCTTGGTTTTGTTCGCAGCTCCAAAGAAAGCAAGCGAATAAAACGACTAAAAGGCTGTTTTTTGTACTGTTCATACGATTATATATTAAGTTGATGTACCAATTCTTCAAATTTAGCTACGGTAGCACTAAGCGATTCCTCAGATTTTCCTCCCGCAGCATTGATGTGGCCTCCGCCATTAAAGTGGTTTCTAGCAAATTCATTGACATCAAAAGCACCTTGAGAACGGAAAGAGATTTTGATGATTTTTTCTTCTTGATTTTCAATAAAAATAGCCGAGAATACAATTCCTTTAATGCTCAATCCATAATTGACTATACCTTCGGTGTCCCCTTTTACAAAATGAAATTCATTCAATTCGGCTTGGGTAAGGGTAATATAAGAAGTTTGTTTCTCAGGAATCAATTGCATATTCTGCAAAGCTCTTCCTAATAGTTGCAAACGATTATAGGAGCTATTATCAAAAAGTAATGTGGGGACAACGGTGTTTTCAACTCCTAAATCAATCAAATCGGCCACAATACGATGGGTGTTCCCTGTTGTTTTTGGAAAACGAAAAGACCCTGAATCTGTTAAAATACCTGTGTAAATACAAGTTGCAATGGTTTTGTCGATACTTGATTTTTGACCTAAATAGGTGATGAAGTTGTAAATCATTTCGCAAGTAGACCCAAATTGTGTATCCGAATACATCACTGTGGCATAATCATCAGGTTTTTGATGATGGTCAATCATAATGAACGGAACGGTAAGTGTTTTCAAAACCGTTTCCATTTCGCCCGTGCGGTGTAAAGCGTTAAAGTCTAAAGTAAAAATTAGTTCCGCTTCATTTAAGATGGCCGTACATTTTACTCTTTCTTTTTCGTAAACTTCTACTGTTTCAGAACCAGGTAGCCAAGCCAAAAAATCCGGAAATTCATTGGGAGCCATCACAACCGGCTGGTGGTTGTTTTTAAGTAGAAAATGATACAGCGCCAAAGTAGAACCCATAGCATCGCCGTCTGGCCCTCGGTGCGGAATAATGGCAATTTTTTTTGGTGTTGCTAATAACTCTTGAACGGCTTGAATATCTTGTATTGTCATTCGTAATTTTGATTTTTTTTTTAAGAACACTAAATAACTTCTTCTCTTTTCTATTTTTGACCAGATTGTTTAGTTATTTGGTGTTGAACTCCATTAGAGGTGATGTTCATTTCATAAGTTGCGAAATTACATTTTTTTATCTAATGTAAAAATCATTAAGAGTTATTTGAGATATTAGAATATATGTATTAATCGTGGGACTAGTTTTTATCTTTTATCCTTTTGGTAATAGTCTGGATTTCTTTCTCAATATCCTCTAATTCTTGATTATATTCAGCAGTGTTTTCGTTTACCTTGTTGTAGGTTAATTGATAGTATTCTTTATACAACTCACAATACTCTAGTAGATTTTCATTTTGAATATGTATCTCTTTGGGTAAGTATAATTTGTCTAATTTTTTTATTAAAGCAATGTTTTCGTCCCAATAGTAAATTCCTCTATCTTTCAAGTCACTTAAAATTTGTTCTTTAGAATTATCAAAGAAATTACCATAAGAGGAAAGAGCCATTTTCTCCATATCGACAAAGTCCTGCATTTCTTTTTCATATTCAAAAAATTGATAAATATAAACTTTCGTTTGTCTGCAGTAATTAAAAATAACTACAGAAAATACAACGGTAAGAATTGAAATCGAACCTATGGCAATTTTTGGTTTCTTGTGCAATAGCACTAATATAAATCCAAATACTAAACCAGTCACTAGACCACCGATATGTGCTGCCCCATCAATCCCTTCTTTGAAACTTCCTGAAATATTTAAAATAATAAAAGATATTATAGCCGTAATTAAGCTTAAACTTTTTTTATTTTTTATTTGCTTAGAGATCATCAATACTGTTAGAAGACTATACATTCCTAATATAGCTCCAGATGCTCCAGCACTAACTATGTTGTCATTCCAATAAAGACTAGTTAAACTTGAAAGAATTCCACAAAACAGATAAATACATAGATATGAAATTTTTTTAAAGTAGGGTTCAAGTAAAAGACCTACGTATCCTAATGCATAACAATTTAGGATTAAATGAAAAAAACCGAAGTGTAAAAAGCAAGAAGATATTAACCGCCACCAGCCATTTTCGATGGTAAGAGGAGCGTAATTGCCACCCCAATCAATTAAGTCTTGTGTTTCTGGAGAAAAAAAAGAAACACCATTAAATACCATTAAAAAGAATAGTAAAATATTAACGAGAATAATAAGGGGAGTGATGAAATAATTATTAGTTGGTACAAATAGCGATAAATAAGTGTAAAATGAAGTAATAGTTGTATCGTTAATATTTTTGTTTATGCTTTCAGATGTAACGGAGGATGTTATTTTATCATAAGACAAGTCATCAATACTGGAGTTTTTACCTATTGAATCGTAATAATTTTCTAAGAAAGAGTCAATGTTTTTTTTGTTTTTTCCAGCATCAAAAATTTGGTTCCCGTTACTTGAGCTTTTGATTAAAATGGTGTCATCAATAAAAGAAAAAACGACAATTTCATTCCAAGTATCTTTATCATTTTTCGTTTCAAAAACCAAATCACTTTCTAAGCTGATACAATTCCATTTGAGGTTTTTACTAATCTCAATTGTTAAGAGGGTAAACGTTTTTTTTGATACATTATTTAATGCAAAAACTTGAGATGATGATGCTGGGAATCCAAAAGCCATTCTGATTTTTTAAGTTTTTAAAACAAGAACAATTCTACAAAAAAAAAACATAATTTCTTTGTATTAAATGATGTTCTTTTTTTTGATTCTATTTAATAAAACTTCAATTTTTTCTATAAAAATTACTTTTGGCCCTTTTACAATTTGCGATTTATAAATTCCTACTGTTCCTGAGCAAAAATAAGCAACGACACACGCCAAAGTTATGTAAGCGCCACTTTCTAAGCCAAAAAGCTCAATTCCCATTAAGCTACAAGCAATCGGCGTGTGTGTGGCACCCGAAAAAACAGCCACAAATCCCATTCCTGCCAAAAGCGCAATAGGCATTGGAACAACAATCGATAAGGCACTTCCTAAAGTAGCACCCACAAAAAACAAAGGAGTAACTTCACCTCCTTTAAAACCAGCGCCTAAGGTGAAACCAGTAAATAGAATTTTCAATAAAAAAGCATACCAAGGATTTACCGTACTAAAAGCGTCAACAATCACGGGTACTCCTAGACCAATATAAGGTTCTACAGAAAAATTAAAAATCACCAAAGCCAAAATACAACCTCCCACTAAAGGTCGAAAAGGGGGATACGAAATGGTTTTGCTAAATAAATGACCCCAAAAGTGAGTCGAACGCGAAAAGAGTAGTGCGGCAAGTCCAAAGAGAACGCTTGCGAAAACCGTCCATAAAATAGTAGCAAGCGAAAATTCAGGCACAATCGGAATGGTATAGTGAGTGTGAGTTACCGGCCATAATTCAACAGTATAATAGGCAATGAAAGCCACTGCAAAAGATAAAAAGACGGTCTTAAAAGTTACTTTTTTAAAACTAAGTACTTCCATAGCAAAGATTGCTCCCGCAATTGGTGTTCCAAAAACAGAAGCAAAACCCGCACTGATACCGAGAACCAACATAGTCTTTCGGTCAATAACAGCCCATTTAAACCAGCGTTGAATTCCGTCCGAAATCGCTGCACCCATTTGCACCGCTGTGCCTTCGCGTCCCGCAGAACCTCCAAAAAGATGCGTGAGTAAGGTGGTAATCAAAACCAAAGGCGCCATTCTGAAGGGTATGGTTTGTTGCGGTGTGTCGTATTCTTCCAAAATTAAATTATTGCCCTTGACAACTGATTTTCCGTAGTAATGATACAACAACCCAATGGCAAATCCACCCAAAGGTAAGAAGCCAATAATCCAGAAATTATCCGTTCTAATTTGTGTAACTTTTTCTAAAGCCAACAAAAAAATCGCAGATGCCGATCCAGAAAAAAAGCCTACCACTACACAAACGAAAATCCATTGGAGTAAAGTAAGCCCTTTATTTTTTATCGCGTCAAAAGTCATAGTGAGAAACAAAAGCAAATAATGTGGCTAATGTAAGCATTCAATATAAATTTTGAACACTATTCAGCAGCAATAGCCGTAAATTCAATTTCAACCAAATATTCTGGCGCTACCAATTGATTGATGCCGTAAAAACCAGTCGTAGGTTTCACCTCTTTAAAGAAAGTGGAGTGTGCTCTAGCCACATCCTCAAAAGTGCTAACATCGGTAGTAAAAATGCGAGTTCTAATCACATCTTTCATCCCCACATTCAAATCCTCTAATACTTTTTCAGCTCTTTCTAGTATATTCAGCGTTTGTGCATACGCATCATTCGCCTTCACTTTTTCGCCATCCACAATCGCTACAGTTCCCGAAACTTCAATGATGTTTCCAATACGAACCGCACGGCAGTACCCCATTTTATCCTCCCACGGTGAGCCAGTCAAAATATTTTGTCTTTTCATTTTCCTAATTTAAAATTACTTTTTGGTTATTAATAGAACAACAAAACTAGGCAATCATCGTTCAATAAAAAAACGATTCGAATACGTTAAAAGTTACATTTGTTTCTTTTTTTGGAGCAGTAGCAAAGCGCATTTTTGCCATCATCGTCCCGTGATACGCTATATCTTTGCCGCCGAACCCCGGCAGCAAAGGATGCCGCTCCTCCCGGGGCTAGCAGGAAACAAAGAGTCTTTTTGGATACATTTTCAATATATTTCTAGGAACAACGAGAAACAAACATAGAAAACACCTATTAAATGTTAAGATATTTCTAATACCTTAGTATAAAATAAGAAATAAGTTAGTTTTGTAAAGAGAAAGGGATTTTTCCTTTGCAATCAATCGAAATTACAAAAGCATCTTAGCGAATGAAACATTTTCTATTCCTTTTTTTATTCTTGGTTTTGGCATTCAAAGGAAATGCTCAAGCAGAGTTTGGTCCAAAATTCAAACCGATTCCGCCAGCTAAATTTCCTGCAGCACCAAAGAAAAAAGTAATTCCACCAGCCGAGTTGCCCAAAATTGAACAACCTAACGTGTTTAATTCGCCAGAAAATCCCAATAAAGCATCAACTTCAATCACAAAGTCGAACGATGTGGATATGTTTCCCAAAGAGAAGTTTATCAACGTGGGCGAGGAGTATTTAAAAAAGATGCAAAAAGACGTCGATAAAACGTTGAACGAAAATAATATGCCTTTGCTTCGTCGTAATTTTGATTTTGGTCAAATTAATACCAAGTCCAAGTTTGTGATTGTAAGAGTTCGTGATTTTATTTATGTAGATGGCGACTTACTTCGAGTATATCAAAATGCGACAATACTAAAAGAGCAAGTTTTTCTTGGTGATGCTTTTACAGATATCAAAATTTTATTGAGTGAAGGTTTTAATAAACTAGATTTCGAGGCGCTAAATACAGGAACTAGTGGTGGCAATACTGCCGAAATCATCATTATAGACGACCAGAAAAAAGTACTTTCTAAAAATTATTGGGACAACTTAGCCACTGGTTTTAAAGGAACTATACTCTTGGTAAAAGAGTAAGATTTCATTCTTTTCTACAAAATTAAAATTTTTCAAAATTCAATTTTTCAATTCCGAAATTTAGAAGTATTTTTGCGCATGCAACACAACGTACTTATTTTAGATTTCGGATCGCAATACACTCAGCTTATTGCGCGAAGAGTTCGAGAATTAAACATATTCTGCGAAATCTTCCCTTACAATCACTTTCCTAGTGATTTATCATCTTACAAAGCAGTAATTCTTGGCGGAAGTCCATTTTCTGTTCGTTCAGAAGATGCACCACATCCAGATTTATCTCAAATTAGAGGAAAACTTCCTATGCTTGCCGTATGTTACGGAGCACAATATTTAGCGCATTTTAGCGGTGGAGAAGTAGCAGCTTCTAATACGAGAGAATATGGTAGAGCCAATTTGTCTTTCATCAAAGAAAATGAAATCTTCTTCGAAGGTGTTTCTGAGAACAGCCAAGTTTGGATGAGTCATAGCGATAGTATCAAAGCTTTACCAACCAATGCTATTAAATTAGCAAGTACTCACGATGTAGAATTTGCAGCTTACAAAATTGAAGGCGAAACTACTTATGCAATTCAATACCATCCAGAGGTTTTTCACTCTACAGATGGTTCTAAAATGTTGGAGAATTTCTTGGTAAAAATTGCCGAAGTGCCTCAAAACTTTACACCAAACGCTTTCGTAGAAGAAATTGTAGCCGAAATGAAAGAAAAAATCGGAAATGACAAGGTGGTTCTTGGTCTTTCTGGTGGAGTAGATTCAACAGTAGCTGCGGTATTATTGAATAAAGCAATTGGGAAAAACCTATATTGTATTTTTGTAAACAACGGCTTACTTCGTAAAAACGAGTTCCAAAGTGTTTTAGATCAATACGAAGGAATGGGATTAAACGTAAAAGGAGTGGATGCTTCTCAGCGTTTTTATGATGCACTTGCTGGAATAACAGATCCTGAACAAAAAAGAAAAGCCATCGGAAATGCTTTTATAGAAGTTTTTGATGATGAGTCACATAAAATTGAAGATGTTACTTGGTTAGCGCAAGGGACAATTTATCCTGATGTTATCGAGTCTGTTTCGGTAAAAGGACCTTCTGCAACTATCAAATCGCACCATAACGTTGGGGGATTACCAGATTATATGAAACTGAAAATTGTAGAACCTTTGCGTATGCTTTTCAAAGATGAAGTACGTCGAGTAGGAGCTACTTTAGGAATTGATCCAGAATTATTAGGAAGACATCCTTTCCCAGGGCCAGGTTTGTCTATTCGTATTCTAGGAGATATTACTTTAGAAAAAGTGCAAATTTTACAAGATGTAGATAAAGTTTTTATCGACGGTTTAAAATCTTGGGGATTGTATGACAAAGTTTGGCAAGCAGGTGCTATTTTGTTGCCTGTAAATAGTGTTGGCGTAATGGGTGATGAGCGTACTTACGAAAAAGTAGTAGCGCTTAGAGCGGTTGAATCTACGGATGGTATGACAGCGGATTGGGTTCACCTACCTTATGAATTTTTGATGAAAGTGTCTAACGATATTATCAATAAAGTAAAAGGAGTTAATCGTGTGGTTTACGATATTAGTTCTAAACCGCCAGCCACAATCGAGTGGGAATAAAATAAGTTGTCGAGTTTCTTTTTTTAAGAGAAATTACAATAATTAATGCGAAAACGGTATCAGATTTTGGAATAAAATTTGATGCCGTTTTGCTATCTTTGAACGGTACTAATTTATAATTTATTCGGATGCAATATTATAGTAAGATTTGGCTTTGTGGTTTGTTTTTTATAGGAAGTTTGTTTGCTCAAGACAAAGCAAGCACTCATAAAGTAGCTAAAGGCGAAACCATCGCACAAATTGCTCAGAAGTACAAAGTAAGTCCGTACGACATCTATCAATTGAATCCAGATGCTCAAGCAGGAATTAGCCAAAATACGCTTTTACTAATACCTAAAGCAGGAGCTAAAGTTCAGTCTAAAACGGTGACTAGCCCAACGGTTGTGTCTAAAAAAGTAACGCACGAGGTAGCCCCAAAAGAGACTTTATTCGGAATCCAAAAAAAGTATAATGTTACCGAAGCGACTTTATTCAAAGCGAATCCTTTTTTAGAAAATGACGGTTTGCAAATTGGACAAAAACTCGTTATTCCGAATGGTGTTGTGACTAAAGCTACAACAACTACTGCTCCGAAAACTGTAACTCCCGTTTTTCATTTGGTACAACCTCAAGAAACTAAGTTTTCGATTGCCAAGAAATACAATATCACCATTGAAGAATTGGAGAAAAAAAATCCAGAAGTGGTAGCCAATCTTCCAGTTGGATTTAATTTATTGATTAAGGGAAATCGTGCTAAAGAAGTAAAAGAAATTGAGGATGTCGCGGATAAAAAAGAACTTACTTCAAAATCTACGTCTTCTGATGTGCAAAATTATACTGTTAAACCAAAAGAAACCTTGTATAGTTTGACTAAAACTTCAGGTTTGTCACAAGAAGAGTTGATTGTTTTAAATCCTGAATTGAAAAATGGTGTTCAGGAAGGAATGTTGATTAAGTTACCAGCAGCTGTAAAACTGATGACGCAACCAGAAGCTAAAAAAGGCATTACTCAATTGAGCAAACAAAATGCCGCTGACAGAAAAAAGCTGGTTTTGTTGTTGCCTTTCAATATTGCAAAAATTGCCAATGACACTGTTAATTCAACAACTGAACGTTTAAAGAAAGACAAGTTTTTAAACATGACGTTGGATTTTTATTCGGGTGCTTTGATTGCTGTAGATTCTGCCAAGCAATTAGGTATTGATGTGGATGTTCAGGTTTTTGATTCTCAAGAGACCAAAATGAGTTCTCAGGTTTCTTCTATAATTAAAAGTAATGATGTTGAAAATGCTCAAGTTGTTATTGGTCCGTTTTATCAAAATAACGTAGAGAAAACAGCTGAATTGCTTAGCGGGACTGATGTAGCGGTAATTTCGCCATTATCAAAAGAGACTGGAAAAGCATTTCCAAATTTATATCAATCTATTGTTTCGGCCGATGTAATTAAAAATGCTGTTTTTGATTTCATGAAAAGCAAGGAAGGGAATATAATTGCAGTTGTAGATAAGAAAAAAGAATCTGCACGAAACTATTTTAATCAGTTCCAAAAAGAGGTGAAAATTGCACCACTTACTCCAACTGGTGGTGTAAATGCTGAGGCGTTGAAAGGTTTGTTGCAAAAAGATAAAATGAATTATGTTATCATTGAAACGGGTAGTACCATGATGATCAAAGCAACTATAGCAACTTTGTTGTCTGTAATGAAAACCTACAAAGTACAATTAGTTACCCTAGAAACTAATCCTACTTTGGATACAGACGAAATTTCATTTGATAATTTGGTAAAATTAAAGTTGATGTATCCATCGGCAACTCGTGAAAATGAAACGGATGAAGCCCGAATATTTGAACAAAAATACCGTAAGGAAAACAAAGTATATCCTAGTTCATTTGCAACAAGAGGTTTTGATCTTACGTTTGATACACTAATGCGAATGGCTCAGGACAAAACGTTTCAAGAAACTATTGAAAGTGCTGCAACGGAACAAGTAGAAAACCGTTTTGAATACTACAAAAAAGAAAATGGCGGGTATACGAATAAAGGCGTTTATATCTTGTATTACGATTCGGATATGACAATCAAGCAAGCCAATTAGTTATTGTTTTGGATCAAAATCAAAAACACTTGATTCAATTGGCACACACTAAAATGCCTTTTGGAAAATACGAAGGTTGGTATCTTATTGATATCCCAGAATATTATATTGTTTGGTACAGAAATAAAGGCTTTCCTAAAGGTATTTTAGGCGAGCAACTACAATTAATTTATGAGTTAAAAGCCAACGGATTAGAAGAGTTAATTCGGAATATAAAAAAGAAATATCCTAAACCTTAAAAATGACACTTCAGGAATTAGAGCAATACTTTAGTTAGTATTCTAAATCCTGAGGTGTCTTTTTTATTGTGGTTAAATTCTAAAAATCTACCGATTGAAGCGGGTAAGTATTCCAATTAAATTTGTACTTTTGCCACGTTTTTTTACACAACTACATTACAAACAACAACAGAATGAATCAAACGAAATATATTTTTGTTACTGGCGGTGTGACTTCTTCATTAGGAAAAGGAATTATAGCGGCATCATTGGCGAAATTATTACAAGCAAGAGGGTACAGAACGACTATTCAAAAATTCGATCCGTATATTAATGTTGACCCAGGAACGCTAAATCCTTACGAGCACGGAGAATGTTACGTAACCGATGATGGAGCCGAAACAGATTTAGATTTAGGTCACTACGAACGTTTCTTAAACGTTCCTACTTCTCAAGCGAATAACGTTACTACGGGTAGAATTTACCTTTCGGTTATCGAGAAAGAAAGAAGAGGGGAATTTTTAGGAAAAACGGTTCAAGTAGTTCCTCATATAACCAACGAAATTAAAGATAGAATGCAATTGCTTGGTAAGTCAGGCGATTATGACATTGTGATTACTGAAATTGGTGGAACTGTAGGGGATATTGAATCTTTACCATACATCGAGTCAGTTCGTCAATTGGTTTGGGATTTAGGTGAAAATAATGCTATTGTTATTCATTTGACGTTAGTTCCTTACTTAGCAGCAGCTGGGGAATTGAAAACTAAACCTACTCAGCATTCTGTGAAAACATTGATGGAGAGCGGAATTAAAGCTGATATTTTAGTTTGTAGAACAGAACACGAAATCGCAGATGATATTCGCAACAAATTGGCTTTGTTTTGTAATGTAAAAAGAGAAGCAGTTATTCAATCTATTGATGCTTCTACTATTTATGAAGTACCTAATTTAATGTTGGAAGAAGGTCTAGATGTAGTAGCCTTAAAGAAATTGGACTTACCTAAAAAAGCAGCTCCAGATTTAAAAAATTGGAACACGTTCTTGAAACGTTTAAAAAATCCTAAGCATACCGTAAATATTGGTTTGGTTGGGAAATATGTCGAAATGCAAGATTGCTACAAATCTATTTTGGAAGCTTTTATTCACGCAGGAGCAGCGAATGAAACAAAAGTAAATGTGATTTCGATTCATTCAGAGCATTTGGACCCTTCAAATATTGCTGAGAAATTAGCTGGTTTGGATGGGGTTTTAGTAGCACCAGGTTTTGGTGAAAGAGGAATTGAAGGTAAAATTGAAGCAGTGCGTTATGTTCGTGAGAATAACATTCCATTTTTTGGTATATGTTTAGGAATGCAAATGTCGATTATAGAATACTCAAGAACTATTTTGGGTTACAAAGACGCCAATTCTACTGAAATGAATGAGAATACGCCTCATCCGGTTGTCAATTTGATGGAAGACCAAAAAACAGTAACGGATAAAGGAGGTACAATGCGTTTAGGAGCTTGGAAATGTGAAATAAAACCAGACTCATTAGCACACAAAATATATGGTAAAACCGAGATTTCTGAGCGTCACCGTCACCGTTATGAGTACAATAGTGCTTATGTAGAGCAATTGCAAAAAGCTGGTTTGATTGCTTCTGGAGTGAACCCTGATACTGGTTTGGTAGAAATCGTTGAGATTGAAAATCATCCTTTCTTTATAGGTGTTCAATACCATCCAGAGTATAAAAGTACGGTTGCGAATCCTCACCCAATTTTTGTGAGTTTTGTTGCCGCAGCAGTAAAAGCCAAAAAGAAATAATACAATAGTTGTAACAAAGCATTTAAGTTGTATTCTAACACTAAACTGGAGTAAACTACTTCAGTTTTGAATTTTGAACATAGATAATAATGGAAGAAAAAAAGATTGACATTAATTCAATTATCGGTTTTATATTGATTTTTGGAATTTTGGTTTGGATTATGTACCAAAACCAACCCGATCCTAAAGTTGTTGCGGCTGAAAAAGCCCAAAAAGAATTGGTTTTGAAAGCTCAAAAAGCAAAAGAATTGGCAAATAAAGCAGTTGAAAAAGCAACTGTTGCAGTAGCCACTGGCGATTCTACTCAATTGGTAGCTTTGCAAAAAACATTAGGAAATTTTGCTTATTCTGCGACTTTGCCTTCTGCAAAAAATGATTTTACTACGATTGAAAATGAAGTGATAAAATTAAAAATTGCTAATAAAGGTGGTTATATCGCTGAGGCAACTTTGAAAAACTTTGAAAAATTCAAAAAAGGGTCTGGTCAGTTGGTAGAATTGATAAAAAACAATAATGCTAATTTGAATATTGTTTTGCAAACCAATGATAACAGAACATTGAATACCAAAGATTTGTTTTTCGAACCTACTTTAACCAAAATAGGAGCTGATCAAGTGTTGTCTATGAAGTTAAAATCAGGTCCGAATTCGTTTTTAGAATATAAATACGTAGTGAAACCAAACGATTATATGATTGGTTTTGATGTACGTTCTCAAGGCTTGAACCAAGTATTGAATACAGCTAAACCTTTGGATTTAGAATGGGATTTGAAAGCTTTCAGAAATGAAAAGAGCATTTCTTATGAAAATAAATATACTGAGATTTATTTTGAACATAAAGAAGGTAAAGTTGATTATGCTGGATTAGGTGCTAAAGAAGAAGAAACTCTTGAAAAGCCTACATTTATTGCATTCAAACAGCATTTCTTTACTTCAATTTTAGTTTCAAAAACACCTTTTGAGAAAGCACAATTGGTTTCTACTAATCTTATGAATGATGAAAAAGTTGATACTACTTTTACAAAATCATTCAAAGCGAACTTACCTTTGGCTTTTACCAATGGTGAATTAGATTATAAATTAAACTGGTACTTAGGGCCATCTGATTATAAGACTTTAGCTAGTTACGATCAAAATCTAGAAAAAATCATCACTTTAGGTTGGGGAATCATCGGTTGGATCAACCGTTTTATCTTCGTGCCTTTATTTGGTTTCTTAGGTTCTTATATAGCTTATGGTATTGCGATTATTCTTTTTACCATTTTAATCAAATTGGCAATGTCGCCTATTACTTTCAAATCGTTCTTGTCACAAGCCAAAATGAAAGTATTGCGTCCAGAAATTGCTGAATTGGGTGAGAAATTCAAAAAAGACCCAATGAAAAAGCAACAAGAAACAATGAAGTTGTACAACAAAGCGGGAGTCAATCCTATGGCAGGTTGTATACCAGCATTGATACAAATGCCTTTCTTGATGGCTTCGTTTCAGTTTTTCCCTTCAGCTTTTGAGTTAAGACAACAAAAGTTTTTATGGGCAGATGATTTGTCTTCTTTTGACGAAATTGTAAAATTACCGTTTCATATTCCATTGTACGGGGATCATATTAGTTTGTTTCCAATTTTGGCAGCGATTGCAATTTTCTTCTATATGAAAATGACATCTGGCGATCAACAAATGGCTGCACCACAACAAGAAGGTATGCCAGATATGGCTAAAATGATGAAGATTATGATCTATGTATCACCATTGATGATGTTATTCTTCTTCAATAGTTATGGAGCAGGTTTGAGTTTGTATAACTTTATTTCCAACTTGGTTACTATTTTAATTATGTTGGTAATCAAAAGATATTTTATCGATGGAGATAAAATTCACGCTCAAATCCAAGAAAACAAGTTGAAAGAGCCTAAAAAACAAGGAAGGTTCCAACGCAAATTACAAGAAGCAATGGAACAAGCTGAAGCTCAAAAAGCGGCTCAACAAAAGAAAAAATAATTATTTTAGATTATCTGTAAACAAAAAACTTCCGTCTAAACGGAAGTTTTTTGTTTACAGATAACACTAATGATTAAAATTTCCCGTTTTGTGTTAATTTTACTTTGAAAAGCAATACAATTTTTTATATATAAATTTTACAAACATGATTATGAATAAATGGCTTTTGATTTTATTTATGCAAGTTTCAGTTATGGTAGCACAAACCACGATAACTAATCAAGTTGATAGTGATGGAAAGAAAAATGGACTTTGGAGAGGGTATTATGAAGAATCCAAAAGGTTGCGTTATGAAGGTACTTTTTCTCACGGTAAAGAAGTAGGTGTTTTTAAATATTTTGATGATACGAAAGCAACAGATGTGATTGCCACTCGCGAGTTTAACGAAAAAGACAATTCAGCGTATACTATTTTTTACAATCAAAATAAGTTTAAGGTAAGTGAAGGCAAGGTGGTTAATAAACTCTTTGAAGGAGAATGGATTTATTATCACTTCAATTCGAAAGAGATAATGACCAAAGAATTTTATGAAAAAGGGAAATTGTCAGGATTGAGAACGGTTTATTTTCCTGATGGTAAAGTAGCTGAAGAAACTCACTACGTAGATGGACTTAAACACGGGAGTTGCAAAATTTATTCTGATAAAGGTATCGTTTTAGAAGAAACAATTTATCAAAAGGGACAGTATAATGGCTTCTCAATTTTTAGAGATGCTAATGGTTTTATTGCTTCCAAAGGAAAATTTGTATTGGGTAAAAAAGAAGGTGTTTGGGAATTTTACGAAAAAGATAAGTTGGTTAAAAAGCGAAACATGAGCTATCCTGAAGGCCTTACTAAGCGAAAAAAGAATTAACTTTTGCTTAGATAATTTCTGTGCTAAATGTTTTGTAACTTTGCACCCTATTTTAAAAAAGGGTTTTGATGAAAAAGAGAGTGGTTGTTGGTCTATCAGGAGGCGTAGATTCTAGTGTTGCTGCTTATTTGTTGCAACAAGAAGGATATGAAGTTATTGGGCTATTTATGAAAAATTGGCACGATGACTCAGTAACGATATCCAATGAATGCCCTTGGTTAGAAGATAGCAACGATGCTTTATTGGTAGCCGAAAAATTAGGGATTCCTTTCCAAACAGTTGATCTTAGTGAACAATACCAAGAAAAAATTGTGGATTATATGTTCAGTGAATATGAGAAAGGACGTACTCCAAACCCTGATGTATTGTGTAATCGCGAAATTAAATTTGCTGTTTTTTTAGAAATTGCTTTGAGTTTAGGAGCAGATTATGTTGCTACTGGACATTATTGCCAAAAGCGAACTACTGAAATAGACGGGAAACCCTTGTATCACCTTATCGCAGGAGCTGATAATAACAAAGACCAATCTTATTTTTTATGTCAATTGTCGCAAGAACAGTTGGCTAAATCTTTGTTTCCAATTGGTGCATTAACAAAACCTCAAGTTCGTGAAATAGCGGCCGAAATGGAATTGGTTACCGCAGAGAAAAAAGATTCCCAAGGTTTGTGTTTTATTGGGAAAGTACGTTTGCCAGAGTTTTTGCAACAAAAATTGCAACCCAAAGAAGGTCAAATTATTCAAATAGACAAAAATCACAGTGTGTATTCATCCTCTGATGAAACTGAGACTCTTGATTCTTTGTCTCATAAAATTACTTATACTCCAGAAATGGGTAAGGTAGTTGGGAAACACCAAGGCGCTCATTATTTTACGGTGGGTCAACGAAAAGGGCTTAACGTTGGCGGTACAACAGAGCCTTTGTTTGTTATTGCTACTGATGTGGTGACCAATACAATTTATACTGGTTTATCTAGCAATCATCCTGGATTGTTTAGAAGAGGACTGTTTATTGATGCCTCTGAAACACATTGGATTCGTACCGATTTAGCCTTGTCAGTGGGTGAGTCTAAAGAAGTAATGGCGAGAATTCGTTACCGTCAGCCGTTGCAAAAAGCTACGTTACATCAAGAAGAAAAAGGAATGTATGTGATTTTTGATGAACCACAGTCGGCTATTACTGAAGGACAATTTGTGGCTTGGTATCAAGAGGACGAATTGTTAGGTTCTGGGGTTATAGCTTAGTTTTAGTTCTTAGTAATTAGTCCTTAGTCCTTAGTGATTAGTTCTTAGGCCTTAGTGATTGGTCTTTAGTAAAAACTATAAAAAAATCTTCTGAAAAAAAGATAGTGTCGCCTAGCCCCGATGGGAGGGAATATCCTTTTTATCCTTTTTCGGGATAAAAAGATAGGAAGGACAGCGGGACCAAACGTGATGAAATCCCAAATTTTGTGCTCCTAAAAATACTTAAAATTTTAATTTATAATGATTTTTTGAGTACATTTCGGCATGAAAAAAATAGTTTTTTTATTTTTCTTATTCCAATCTTTTTTGGTTTTTTCACAACAAGATGCTTGGGTGTATTTTGGTGATAAAACCAATGTTCAAAACTATTTGGACAATCCTCAATTGATGCTTTCACAACGGGCTATTGATAGAAGAACGCGACAAAAAATTGCCTTTGACAGTAAGGATGTTCCGATTCCGGCTTCGTATATAAAAGCGGTAAAAGAGTCGGCGGGAATCACTGTCATGGGGCAATCAAAATGGCTAAATGCGTTACATGTTCGCGGTAGTCAAGCGGACATTACTTTCCTTAAAAATTTAGTTTTTGTTGCTAAAATCAGCTTCGCGGATAAGACCTTAAATACGACTGGAAAAACAATTGTTACTTCAAAATCACAGCAGGTTCAAAAAAAATACAACACCGCAATTACGTATAATTATGGCACTTCAGCTAATCAAATTCAGATGTTGAATGGGCATTTATTGCATCAACAAAATTACACGGGTAGCGGTAAAATTATAGCGGTTTTAGATGCTGGATTTCCTGGGGTGGACACTCAATTGCCGTTTAAAAAATTGAGAGATAATAATCAGATTTTGGGTGGTTATAATTATGTAAATAGAAGTGCGAATTACTATACTGGAGACAATCACGGTACGTTGGTGCTTTCGACTATGGGCGGGAATCAAGATCAAGCTTTGGTAGGAACGGCTCCTGATGCGTCTTATTATCTTTTTGTTACTGAGAATGATGCTTCAGAAAATCCTATTGAAGAAACGCTCTGGGTAGAAGCTACAGAGAAAGCAGATAGTTTGGGTGTGGATATCATTAATAGTTCGTTGGGGTATTTTGATTTTGATAATCCCAAGTACAACTATACGTACGCCGACATGAATGGCGCCACAACATTTATTAGCCGAGGAGCCGAGATTGCTTTTAGTAGAGGTATGCTTGTGGTGGCTTCTGCGGGAAATTCAGGGAACACAACTAATCCCAATATTGCTGCTCCAGCAGATGCAGTTTCTGTTCTTACGATTGGAGCAGTAACAGCCAGTAAGTCCAGAGCTTCTTTTAGTTCGATTGGTCCCTCGTTTGATGGTAGGGTTAAGCCAGAAGTGATGGCGCAAGGACAAGCTTCTGTAGTTTCGGATGAATTTGGAAATATTGGTACAGCCAATGGAACCTCTTTTTCGAGTCCAATTTTGGCTGGGATTGTGGCGTGCTTATGGCAAGCTTTACCCGATAAAACCAATAAAGAAATCAGAGATTTGATTATCCAATCTTCGGATAAGTATACGACTCCAACGCCGCAACTAGGCTATGGAATTCCTGATTTTAGTGCGGCTGTAAATAAAGGACTTCTAGCGACAATAGACATTCAGAATGCTTCATTTTCGTTGTATCCCAATCCTGCCAAGGGAACTGTTTATGTGACTTTACCTTCGACAGTAGACGAGGTGCAGCTTACTATTTATTCTTTATTGGGACAAAAAATAATGGAGGTCCCTTTTACAAAATCAACACCTTCTTTTTCTGTAGAAACCTTGTGGAATGGCGTATACTTGTACACTATTCAGGGGAAAAGCTTTTCTGCTCAAGGAAAAATCATCAAATATTAATTTACAATTCAATGAATTCAATTATAAAGCTTTTTGGCATTCAATATCCAATTATTCAAGGAGGAATGATTTGGAACAGTGGTTATAAATTGGCAAGCGCCGTTAGTAATTCGGGAGGATTAGGCATCATTGGTGCTGGTTCTATGTATCCTGAGGTACTTAGAGAACACATTCAAAAATGCAAAAAAGCCACAGATAAGCCTTTTGGTGTCAATGTTCCGATGTTGTATCCGAATGTGGAAGAAATAATGAATATCATAGTAGAAGAAGGTGTTACAATTGTTTTTACTTCAGCTGGAAATCCCAAAACTTGGACCGCATTTTTGAAAGAAAAAGGAATTACAGTGGTGCATGTGGTAAGTAGTTCGGTCTTTGCTTTGAAAGCACAAGAAGCAGGAGTAGATGCTGTTGTTGCCGAAGGTTTTGAAGCTGGAGGGCACAATGGGCGAGAGGAAACGACTACACTAACTTTGATTCCGATGGTGAAGCAAAAAATAAACATTCCATTGATTGCTGCTGGCGGAATTGCCACAGGAAGGGGAATGCTTGCGGCAATGGCTTTGGGCGCCGATGGTGTTCAAGTAGGAAGTCGTTTTGCTGCTTCGGTAGAATCTTCAGCTCATGATAATTTTAAAGAAGTAATTGTGAATGTAAAAGAAGGGGATACCCAATTGACATTAAAAGAATTAGCGCCTGTTCGTTTGTTAAAAAATAAGTTTTATAATGATGTACAAGAATTGTATGCAAAATGTCCTACCAAAGAAGAGTTAGTGGCATTGCTAGGTAGAGCTCGAGCCAAACGCGGGATGTTTGAAGGTGATTTGGTCGAGGGCGAATTAGAAATTGGTCAGATTGCGGGATTAATTACCGAGATTCAACCTGTAAAAGAAATAATAGATACTATGATTGCCGAGTTCAAACAAGCCCAAATTGAAATCGGACAACTCCAATTTTAACTCCAACCCCAAACGCCTCCTCATGTCAAAACCTACTATTTTATTTTTGTCTTTTGTCCTATTTTTTTGTTTTCAGCTGTCGAACGCTCAAACCTATAAGTTTCAAACTTCTGGTTATAGTGTTTTGCAGAAAAATGAGAAGGGAAAATGGGGAGATTGGTCCGAATTGGATTTAATCAATATCCCAATTACGTTAGATACTTCTAAACATCGAATTGTAGTCTACACCCCAATGCTTCAATTGTATAACATTCTTTCATATGCAGAAATTGAAGAAAACAAAACAGATATTATTTACTCTTTTGAATGCAAAGATGAAAATGGCGATGCTTGTACTTTGATGATTATTACCCGTAAACAACAAGGGAATCGCAAGCAGTTGTATATCAACTATGAGAATAGGATTTATTTGTATAATATTTAGTGAATAGTGATTTTAGTTTTCAGTTCTTAGTCCTTAGTTCTAGTGGATAGTAATTTGCTTAGACGCAACAAACTATAAACCACAAACCAAAAGCCCTTATTCTTTTTCAATGTCTTTTATAAACTCATCATATTCGAGATAGAAAAGTTCTAAAGCATTCATTTTTTCGAAGAAAAAGTCAAAAATGTATTCCCAGTGGCTGCGATTACTCATACTGTACCCACTTTTTTCTACCCAAATACGACTGATGGTTTTTCCATTTTCTAAAGTATAGTTTTTTTCGAAGACCAAATCTTTGATGAATTCATCTTCCAAAATAGCTTTCAAAGCTTCGAATTTTTCGAAATATTGAGAACGTAAGTCATCATTTCGGTGCTCGATATCAATGAGTACTTGGGCTTTTTTATTATCTGCAAAAAATTTAAAAGAGAAATCTTTAATTTTTGTATCATACAATACCCATTTTCTTGGGTATTTCTCGGCGAAGGCCACCCAAAAATCGTGTTTTAACCGTTGATTTTCTGCTTTACTGTACATTTAAATTGAATTTAGAAAGTTTGGTTTGTATTCCAAACAAAACTATAGTATATTTATTGAATGCTTGCAAAAATAAGTTTTACCTATGAATTTTCAAGATTTTCAGCAATATATCCCTCAAATACTTGAGGCTCCGCTTCCTGCTTTTGCTTCACATATAAAAATGGCACCAAAAGAACGAATCGAATCGTTGAAAGCGTTTAGTTATGCAGATAAAAATCCTCGAAAAGCTGCGGTTTTGATGTTGTTGTACCCCAAACAAGAGCAAACGCATCTGGTATTGATTGAAAGAAATTCTTATGAAGGCGTTCATTCGGCTCAAATTGCTTTTCCTGGTGGTAAGTTTGAAAAAGAAGATTTGGAATACGAAACTACTGCTTTGAGAGAATCCGAGGAAGAGATTGGAGTTTCGCGTGAGCAAATAAAAGTAATCAGACCTTTTTCACCTTTGTATATTCCGCCTAGTAATTTTTTAGTGCATCCTTATTTAGGAATTGCAAAAGAGACCCTAAATTTTGTATTAGAACCGAAAGAGGTGGCGAGTATAATTGAATTACCATTGTCTGATTTTTTAAGTGATGCGCTTTTACATGAGACGAAACTAACAACTTCTTATGCTACTAATATTGCAATTCCTGCATTCAAAATTAAGGAACATATAGTTTGGGGGGCTACGGCTATGATGCTGAGTGAGTTAAAAGAAGTCTTGCGTTTTGTACTTAAAAAATCATAAATAAGTGCTGTTTTTCTTGATTTATTGTAAATTTATTGCAAGTTTAGCGTTTTCTAAACGTTAAGAAAATATGTCGTATCTTTGCACTCCAATTTCAAAAAAGAATTATTATGGGATTATTTAAAAGGAATCCTTTTGGTCACATACTTTTTATAAAGAAATGGTTAATCCGAATTTTTGGTGTTGTTACCCATAGAAGGTATCGTGGTTTCAATGAATTGCAAATTGAAGGTTCAGAAGTCATTCGTAATTTACCAGACACTAATGTGCTTTTTATTTCCAATCATCAAACCTATTTTGCCGATGTTGTAGCTATGTTTCATGTGTTTAACGCGAGTTTAAGCGGAAGAGATGATACCATCAAAAACGTTTGTTATTTGTGGCAACCAAAAATGAACATTTACTATGTTGCTGCCAAAGAAACTATGCGTGCGGGATTACTTCCAAGAATCTTAGCCTATGTAGGTGCAATAACTGTAGAAAGAACTTGGCGATCCAAAGGAAAAGACGTTACTGAAAAAAGAGAAGTAAATCCTAATGATACGGAGAATATCAAGATTGCTTTGGCAGATGGCTGGGTGATTACGTTTCCTCAAGGAACAACAAAGTCCTTTAAACCTGTTCGTAAAGGAACTGCGCATATCATCAAAGAACATAAACCTATTGTAGTTCCAATAGTAATTGATGGGTTTAGACGTTCTTTTGACAAAAAGGGCTTGCGATTAAAAAAGAAGGGAATCTTGCAATCGTTCATCATCAAAGAACCTTTAGAAATTGATTATGATAACGAAACAATTGAAGAGATTGTAGAAAAAGTAGAATACGCAATCGAGCAGCATCCTTCCTTTTTAAAAGTTATTCCTGCGGAAGAATTGGAAGCTCAAAAAGAACTCGATAAAATGCGAAAATGGGATTATTAATATAAAAAAAGCGGTCAAAATTTTGACCGCTTTTTTTATAAATCTATTTTCTTCAATTCTTTGTAATTGTCCAATAGACGTTTCAATAATCTACCATAAATCAAACGATAGAATAACCAAAAAATTCCCAATATCAATATAATAAAAATTATTAAGATTGAGAAAGTAATGATCATTACCGTAAAATTGCTGCCTATTTTATCAGTAAGTACAACTGTTTCTGGATTGTATTTGAAGGCAATATAAAAACCAATAAACAACGATAATACTAATTGACCAAGATTGTAATAAACATAATAGTTAACTGTTTTTCTTGTTTTGATGATGTCTAGCATTAATTGTTTCGTAGAAGCAGTCGTGGATATGATTTTATAATTTTTATAAAACAAATAAATGAAAACAAACAAAACTATATAACTAACAAAATTATAGACTGTGAAATAAATGGTCAGTTCTTCATGCTTCATTTTCTTGAAATAGTCATCAATATTTACTCCAAGGCCAAGTACAAACCAAAACACCAATTCCAAAACACTCAATATCAAAATCCACTTCACAATCGAAGAAGATTTTTTATGAATCATCTTGTAAATGTCCTTTTCGGTCACTTGTTCAAAAGAAGCATCGTTCTTTTGCCAATCTTTTTTTAACAAATCCAGTTCTTTCATTAGGCTAATGGATTTAGTATTTTTTTTAATTTTCCTTTAATTCTGTTCATTTTAACTCTTGCGTTAACCTCGCTAATCCCTAATGTTTCGGATATTTCGGTGTAATCTTTGTCTTCTAGATACATAAAAATTAATGCCTTTTCAATATCGTTCAATTGGTACACGGCTTGGTACATTAATTTTAATTGTTCTTCCTCTTCATAATCATATTCGACCTCTGGAGTATAATGTTGTCTGGCTTCAAATTCAGTTGTGGCGACCGAGCGTTTGTCTTTGCGATACAAGGTTATGGCTGTGTTTAGCGCGACTCGATAGGCCCAAGTAGAGAACTTACTGTCTCCTCTAAACTTGGGAAAAGCTTTCCATAACTGAATGGTGATTTCTTGAAACAAATCCTTATGCGCGTCCTCACCAGAAGTATACAACCTACAAATCTTGTGGATGATATTCTGGTTCGCCTGCAATTGCGATACAAAGGATTGTTCTAAATTATCGGACATATAGCTATTAGTGGTTCAAAACTGATTTTTGTTACAAATAAAAATATTTTTTTAAATGAGCACAACTTTTTGGAATACAAAAACGAGTCGTCCCGCTATCCGTTACAATCTTTTATGGCAAACACTGCCATAAAAGGATTTTCACTACTATCGGGGCTATTTTACGTGTTTTGTTTTCATAAGAAATAAGACTTACAACGAATGCTGCTTAAAATAATTCACCATCAAATCTACGTATTTACTATAGCCTTCCATTCCATCTTTTTGTTGGTTCATTTTTAGGAAGTTGTCGTAAAAAATATGAAATCCTTTATCGATAAAAGTATCGTACTGTTGCCAAAAGATTTCACTTTCCTTGAAGTTGGCTAGTATGCCAGGATGTATTGTTTTTAAAGAGAGGGCCATTTTCTTCTCATCTCGTGCTTGCCAATTTCGCAAACAATAGCGCAAAGCCAAACTGTATCCTGAATATTGAATGTAAGCATCTTTATTTTTTATCGAAGCCAAAAAACCAATGAAATTGCACTCACTTTCACTTGCAAAACCTATTTGATGCGCCATTTCGTGATTCGCAGTCATCGGAAAACTATACAAAGGTCCCAAACTATTCACTTGTGCTTCATTGGTAAATGGATTCAAATAGCCACCAAATCCCATATACGTCAGCGGAATACTAAAAAGTGATTTCTTAATACTCAAATGGCTGTATTGAAACATCGAATGTTCAAGAGCCAAGTTTTGGTAGCCATTTCTATTCATTTCAAACAATTGAGATTTGGAATAAGGAACAACTACTTTACGATTTTTGTCTTTCATTAGTCCCAACTGAATCGCATTGGTTTTGGCAATTAGCTTTTGAGTAAAAAATGCTAAATCTGCATCTGAATATTCTCTTTCAATTTTCATTTTTTCATACAGCGGTTCTCGATAGTAATTGAGTCCCCAAAGCAAATGAAAAAGAAAATAAACTACAGATAAAAAATTTAAAATAGAAAGCGATATGGCTTTCCATTTTTGTCGTGGTGCTAAACTTTGGATTGTTTTATTTTTTTTGAGGAACCAAAACCAACGAATTGCCCAAATAATTAGCAAACCATACAAAACATCTCCAAACGAAAAAGGAACTTTTCCTAGACTGATTCTCAAACTATTCGAGATAAAGATGTAAATGCCGTTACTGTACCATCGTTCGATGAATTCTGGAAAAAATCGAATGATTTTAAGTAGTACAATTTGAAATAATAGGAATAGCGGTAAAAGGTGTTTTCTTTTCAATTTTTTTTAATGTAAATATAAATACTATTGCATTACCTAAATAAGTAGTTGGTAAACTTTGTAACTTTGAAGAATTATTATTCTACACTGTTATTTTTTAAAATAAGACAAAACAATGAGTCAAGAAATAAGAAATTTAGAGCCTAAAGCACTTTGGAATCAATTTGCTGATTTGAATGCCGTACCACGTCCTTCTAAAAAAGAAGAGCAAGTAATCCAATTTATGAAAGATTTTGGGAATCGCTTGGGGTTAGAAACCTTTGAAGACGACATCCGAAATGTAATCATTCGCAAACCGGCTACTCCAGGAATGGAAAACCGTAAACCCATCGTGTTGCAAGGCCATTTGGATATGGTACACCAAAAAAACAACGATACCGTTTTTGATTTCGAAACCCAAGGCATTGAAATGTATGTTGATGGTGACTGGGTTCGTGCTAAGGGAACGACATTGGGAGCTGACAACGGCTTAGGTGTAGCGGCTATTATGGCTGTTTTAGAAAGTACTGATATTCCACATCCAGCCATTGAAGCCTTGTTTACAATTGATGAAGAAACAGGAATGACTGGTGCTTTGAACCTGCAAGGCGGGATTTTACAAGGTCAAATATTATTGAATTTAGACACCGAGGAAGATGACGAAATCGACATTGGATGCGCAGGTGGTATTGATGTAACCGCAACAGCCGAATACGATGAAGAGGATACGCCAGAAGGTTCTGTTGGCTATAGTATTACCCTAAAAGGACTGCAAGGTGGACATTCGGGTATGGATATTCACAAAGGTTTGGGGAATGCCAATAAAATAATGAACCGTTTGTTGTTTGATGGGTTTGATAACTTTGGATTACAAATTGCTTCAATTGCTGGAGGAAGTTTGCGTAATGCCATTCCAAGAGAGAGTGTGGCCAAAGTGATTATTGCCGCAGTATACGATGAAGCCTTTGTTTTTGATATGCAACAAATCGTGAATGAGGTCAAAACAGAGTTCAAAACGACTGAGCCTAACTTAGAAATTGTTTTTGAAAAGCTGACCGAGGTTCCTGCCAAAGTAATGCCTTCTATAGCGCAGTTTTATTTTGTGCGTTCGATGTATACGGCTCACAATGGCGTGTATCGTATGAGTGCCGATTTTGACAATTTAGTAGAGACCTCTAACAATATTGCAAAAGTAATGGTAGGCGAGGGGCAGTTAACCGTGCAATGTTTGACACGTTCTTCTGTAGAGTCTTCCAAAATGGATTTGGCGAATGCTTTACGCTCTGCCTTTGAATTGATGGGTTGCGAAGTAGAGTTTTCTGGAGCTTATCCGGGATGGACGCCTAATCCAAAATCTGAAATTTTGGATGTGTTGGTTGGTATTTATGAAAAACAAAATAATGCTAAACCTAATGTAGTGGCTTGTCACGCAGGATTAGAGTGTGGAATTTTAGGCACCAATTATCCAGAAATGGATATGATTTCTTTTGGACCTACGATTCACGGAGCACATTCTCCAGACGAAAGAGCAAGTATTAGTTCATCTCAAAAATTCTGGAAATTCTTCTTAGAAATTTTAGCTTCAATACCTTTAAAATAATCGGTATTTGATAATTATAGAAAAGACCTTATTGCAAAATAAGGTCTTTTTTTCTTGATTTTTGTAGAGAAAGAAATGGGTATGGGTAAAGGGTATTATTTCTTTTTTTTTTATTTAAACGGCTTAGGGTTTCTCTAGAAACACCTATATAAGACGCTATTATTGATTTGGGTAGTTTGTTGAAAATTGGCGAAAAATCACTTTTAAACATTTCCAATCGCTCTTTTATGTTTAGCATTAATAAAGAAGTGATTCTTTTTTCTCTTTTGATTATTCCTTGTCTTCCTCGCATTCGAAAGTACTTCAGGATACTTGGTATTTCTTCGCTAAGTTTATCTATATCATCTATGGATAGACAGCAAACTTGCGTATCTACTATGCAGCTAGCAAATAAATTAGTTGCTGATTGTTCAAATAAGTTGGGATAATCACTAATCCATAGATTGTCATACGATAGGTCGATAATGCGTTCTTTACCATCAACATCAACCAAGTAGGTTTTGACAATGCCGTTAATGATAAAATAATCAAAGGACACAACATCTCCCTCCTGGAAAAGAAATTGATGTTTTTTGTATTTTTTTATTTTAAGATGCGAATAAATATATTCAAACTCATATTCTGTTAAATCAATAAAATTTTCGAAATGGGAATATAATATTTCTTTCATTTTTTTTTATGTTTTTTCAAAACAATAAAACCATAAACTATAGCAATGAAAAGTAGGTAGTTGGGGTTGTTTAGGTTCATTGATTTTATTATTTATTAGAAATATTTTTTTTAAAATGGGATATTTCTAGTTGGGTTATCAATTGGTATATTTTTCTATTATTATTTTTTGTTAAAATAACCTTGTGTGATTTTGAATGGTCTGTGATTTGGGCATAAACTATTCTTACACGAAGCAGGTAAAACAATAAAAAAATCAAAATACAAATCATAAAAAAACACTGTATCTCGTTAAAATGAATTTTGAAGAATATAAAACAAATGATAAGGGTTGTAATGTAAGTAATGAGAATTGCGTGTTTTACATAGTAGAAGGTTTTATTTTCAATTATTTTTACTTGTCTGATTTTATTTATTTCTATTTTTTTTGATTTCATCAATGTTTTTATAGTTATAAAATCATTTTCATGATGTGGGGAGAGGTTCATTTTTGTTTAGTGTTTTTACAAATCTACTCCTACTTGCTATAAATTATAAATGACGATAATCACTTTTTTTTGTTGATATATGTCACACTTTAAGTTTTTCAAAGGTTATCGTTAATGTTATTAAATTCATAAATACATAGTGTTTTTGGGGTAATGGCTTGCTCGTTTTGTTTTTACTTTAATCAAAATCATTTTTAGTTACGAATATGATTTTTTAAGTGAATTTAGTCTAAATAACATTTTGTTAAAATAAGAATCTCAATTTTAACAAGTTGACTGAGAGCTTCATAAAAAATTAGCATTTAGATTTAAATAATAAAAAAATAAATGCTAAACAAAGGGGGAAGAGCAGAAGGAATTAGTTGGTTTTTTTAGTAAAAGAAAGGAATTTGTTTGTTTTTTGTATAGTTTTTTGAATTTTAGGAAAAATATGTTCTTGTCTAGTAGTATTCCAATTCAATACTATTTAGATATTCATTATTAGATTTTTTTGTTCTTTTCAAGCACTAGAAAATTAGTATTAATTTTTCACACTTTTTTTGAAATTTAAAACGTGAACTATTTTGAAATAATATATAATAAAATTTTGTGTCATATTTATTGTTTTTTCTCTTTTTATGTTGAATATAAGATATGGTTGATTTTTTATGTCAAAAATGTAATTATAATTGTTTGATTTATAATAAAGTAATTGTAGGCTGCATTTTGTTTAGTACATTAAAAAAAACAGGTATTTATACGTTAATGCAGAATACTTTTTTTTTAGATATTAGTTTTAAATAAATGAGATATATAATTACTAGGATTAAGTTTATAGCTATTTCACTATAAATAGTAGTAATGTAAGTTAATATTAATGCAAGTGAATTGCTTTCATGTAGCACATAAGTATATTTTTTTTGAATTATATAGATTTTCAAAAACATAATTGCATAAAGTAAATTTTAATTTGTTTGTCACAGATGATATACAAAATATCAAGTTGATTTAATTTTATTTAAGAATGAGGAAACTCAAGTTATACATAAAAAAGGTTTGTTAATTTCAAATTTAAAAAATAGAATTATGTCAAATGATAGAAATGTTAGTGATAATGAATTGATTTTGCATACACGATCAGGCGCAGGACTTTACAATACTGTATGGCCGTTAGAACATGCTGATATATGGCGTACACAAAGTACGGCTGTTGGAGGATTACCTGCTGATTTTAATAAGCAATCAATTGTTAATGAGTCTATTAATTTGGATCAGCCATTTACAGGGTATACTCGCGATAAAAATCAGTTATTTATTATGGGGGGGACACCATATCTTATGGATACTTATACTAAAATGTATATGACTCATAGTACTTACGTCACATCTGATCCAAGTGAAGATATAATAAGTAATCGTAAACATTATGCTTATATAGCTAAAATTAATCCTGTAACGCTTGCTACCGATATAGTTGAACTTAGTCTAGGTCGTAATCGTTCAGTAAATTATCCAGGAGGTGCTTTAATGCATAGTAATGGATTTGTATATGCTCAAGCACAATCTATTCTTTACAAGATTGATCCAGATACTATGCAAATTCTTAAAACTCTAGAATTACCGCTCGTTGAAGGTAAACCAGGGCTTGCTGAATCAACCATTTATAATGGTCTTTTGGTTCTTGGTAATGGAAGAATCATTACCAAATGTTTTACTTCCAGTGATATTGGAAATGGTTGGGTATTGCAAATTGATCCCGACACACTTGAAATAATTGTAGCGAAATTTATAGAAGTGCAATCAGCTCGATTAATGTTGGATGAGCCGTTGCCTGGTGTTGCATATGCTTATATGCCAACGCTTTCACAATCACGTCGTTTTCTTATTACTGATAATGATTTTATTTTGGATTCTGAATGGACAGCCGATTACAGAAATAAAGATGATTACAGTACTACTTGGGCAAACGGAACACTTTTTATGAAAAATCATGTTGTTTTTCCTGACAATTCTGCTCCTGGTGAATATATTACCAAACCGCTTCATTTTTTTCTTCATTCAGTTTATAATCCTACAACATTTTTGCAACCACATGATGCAGTCAGTAATGTTCCCGGGGTTAACTTTTGGAAAGTAAGTGGAGATCCTTATAGTAATAAGGATCAAGGTTTAATAATTACATTTACTCCTACCGATGAAAAAATTGCGGCTTACATGCTCTATGACGATGGAATTGTAGAAAAAGTATGGGAGAGAAATTATTTTGTAAGCGCATCACCAGCTATCGTTACTTCTACTGATCATTTATATATTAATGATTTTAGAAATGGTCATGATAATTTTGTTGTATTACGTTTTTCAACTGGAGAGGAGTTAGCTTATATTGAACTTCCAGATGTTTTAGAGACTACTATGGGGATTATTTTTCCAGGTATGAATGATGACGTATATCTTTGTAGTACAGCGACAAGCGGATCTGTAAATACTGGAATTTTCAATCGTATATTTCTTAAGCAATAAAATAACGAACTTTTTTTATCATTTAAAACTTATTCTAAATGACTTTTAAGCAAAAATTAAAAAGTATAGGTCCAAGACCTGACCTGATTCTCATCATAACTGATGAACAACGGGCAACCCAGCATTTTCCACCAGGATGGGAAAAGCAAAACCTTCAGACACTTACATTTCTTAAGAAAAATGGCTTTAGTTTTGACAGGGCTTTTTGCAACACTTGTATGTGTTCTCCCAGTCGTACAACTTTGTTTACAGGTATTTATCCTGCAAAACATGGTGTAAGCCAAACACTTACAGAAGGTGGTTTATTATCTCCTCAGGAGCCCACACTTAGTACTTCTTTGCCTAATATAATGAATACGCTTTGGGCAGATGGCTATGATGTGCAGTACCGTGGTAAATGGCACATGAGTAAAGGAGTGGCTCCAAACGGGACCAAAACAAATTATGAAGACCTTACCGCAGCCGATATTTCATTGTATGGTGCTATGGGCTGGGTAGCTCCTGATGCGGGAGAAGACGTTAACCCACTTAATTTTGGCGGTGGATTTGCTAATCATGATGCTAAATATACTGCAGAAGCTATTGCCTATTTAAAGCAAGTAAAAGAGAAACGCAAAAATGGTCATCATCAGCCTTACCTCTTGGTATTGTCTCTCGTAAATCCGCATGATGTTCTTGCGTATCCCAAAACAGCCGGAACCTCTGGATATTATCCCGAAAGCTGGTTAAAAAGAGAGGTTGGACTACCGGATACTGTTGATGAACATTTGCTTCTTAATAAAAAGCCAATGGTGCAGGAACAGATTTTATTAAATATGGCTGTTAGTTTAGGTGAAATTAATTCTACAGAAGACAAACTAAATTATATCAACTTTTATGCATCCCTTTTAACTAAAGTGGATAAAGAGATTGGTTTTTTTATTGATGAATTATATAAAGAAGATTCAAACGGTGAAAGGTTGGCAGATACTGCTATTGTAACCTTTACATCGGATCATGGTGAAATGGGATTAGCACATGGTGGATTGCGTCAAAAAACTTTTGTAGCTTATGAGGAAGCCCTGCGTGTACCTCTGGTCATTTCAAACCCAATTTTGTTTGATAAGCCTGAAGAACAAAATTCGATGAACTTAGCCACGCTTGCTGATATCATGCCTACTTTCTTAGAATTAGCCAATGTTTCAAATCCGCCTGATGGACTTGCAGGAACCAGTTTACTTCCAATTATTGAAGACGGAAAACCAATACAAGACAGTATCCTGTTTACTTATGATGATATAAAAGCAGGATCAAATAGTAATTGGAACATTGTAAAAGCGGCCAATCGTATTCGCTGTATTAGAACTGAAAAGTGGAAATATGCCTATTATTTTGATGCCTTTAATGCCTATTTTCAGCAATATGAACTATATGATTTGGTCAATGATCCTTCAGAATACACTAATCTTGCTTATAATCCTGATTACGATGCAATTAAACAGGAATTAGCAAAACAATTACATGATCTCGAAATTGCAAAGTTAAGAGTAAATACTCCTTCATCTTAAACAGTGAATAAGAATCAAATAGTATAGCAGAATAAATATTTTTTCATAAAATACCAACATTATGTCACATACAAGAAGTAATACAATCGTACAAGGGGTTAATTATATCCCTTTTAACTATCCCTCACTAGGCCTAACATCAAGACACACCATAATTGAAGGCATCAGAGCCGTATCTGGATCACAGCATGAAGTCTATATTTCTGGGGGACTGGTTGGTGTTGATTTACCTCAGGAAGTGCAGACTGAAGTCAAAAACATCTGGCAGGGATTTATTTATAAAGGCAAACTAGAAGATGCAAACAAGCTCGAAAACTGGCATCTGCTACATTATAAACTCGAAGATGATGACGATGATATTGTTTTCAATACTTCCTGTTATGGACCAAACAATGGCGAAAATGGTACTATAGAAATTGTGGGGGCATATATTAAAAGTTCAAGTCCAAAAAACAATCTTGGTTTTTATTATAACGGCCCGATAGATGGCAGCGGTACCTGGCGAACTGTAACACCTAATAACGGAAATAACAAAAATGTATTCATGCATAGTGTTATGGGCGGGCTGGCTGTTGGAAATTACCAATCTGATGCAGCAGATGAAAATACGATTAATGTTAATGCCTTTGTTTATGATATCAAAACGCAAGAATGTATCGACTTTATTATAGACGATTTAAATGCTCCTACCTTATATGGTATTTGGCATAATGGAGGCAACAGCTACACTATGGCCGGAGGTAATTCAGCCCGTAAAATTGGAGATACTGTATCACAAGCCTTTCTGGTTGACTATGATTCCAGCACCAAAACATTCAACAACTTGCAATTCTTTAGCTATCATAACGAAATCACTCCTACAGTAAATGTGCATTTTGAAGGCATCACTATAAACAAAACGAATGATGGGTACAACATGCCCGGTGATTGGTCAAAAGGTGCTAAAGAAGGCGCTTCATTCGTTACAGTGAAACGAAACAAAAACGGAACTTTTGGTCTGGCTGAATGGAAAGATATTGCTTATCCCGGAGATGATGTAAAAATAACGAGCGCCAATACTGTTTATTTAGATAATGTACTGGGTATTTATGTTTCAAAAAGCAGCGACGAAACAGGAACAGTTATTTCTTCGTATTGTGCTACAATCATAGAATAACTTTTTCAAGTTACCTACTTTATGATTACGATTTATTTCTAACCCTTACGTTGATGTGAGGCTAATCGTTTGAAATATTATCAAAAATAGTTAAGTACATGACAAAAAGTAAAACATATTGTTTTCCAAAGATTTAAATCCTGTCAAAAGAAATTTTGACAAATAATCTAATCCATACTTGAAAACACTTACTGCTCTTCTGCCATGTTTTTTTATTATTATTTTCTGGATGTATTC
>NZ_JBCGDP010000026.1:0-48673 GCF_038739875.1 Flavobacterium polysaccharolyticum | reverse complement strand
CACATTACAGTTTCCTAATAATGCAGCACAAAGTGGTTTAGTAACTACTCCTGAAAGTCGTCACTGATAGACCTACTATCATCTGTTTTAAAGCATCAACAACTACGTTGTTGTTCAAGTCACACACGTTCCAGCGATTGGCGAGGTTGCGAACTTCGGAACCGATTATTTTCTATCAAAGATAAAATTTCTTGCGAAAAGTAAATGTGAATTTACTACAAAATTCGCAATCTTGCCAAACGCTTGTTGGCAGTAGTTTATTATTTTTTTATCACTGCTCGAAGACTTATTAACTTTTCTTTTCCTTTTTCTGTTAGAGTAACCATTTTTACTAATTTTGTTTTATTGTCTTTGGTTGTTTCAACATCAAAAAGTTTGATTAATTCCAAAAGTTGGAATTGAATTTTTAATGTATCATAAAATTCATTTGATGAAGAAATTCTCAAATTACCGTCTAATTTTACATTACTGTTTTCATTAAGATAGTATTCTTTTAAAAAAGTTGTTATGCTTGCTTTAAAAGAACTTTCTGTAATTTGTTCAACGAGTTTAGGAAAAATATAATATGCAACTTTGTTCCAAGTTAAAATAATTTTTTTTCTTTCTATTTTAGGGCTGTTCCAACTGCCTGAAGTGATATCTATAGAAATTTCAATTTCTTCATTTCCATCAGCTAAATTGTCAACTTTTGCTTGATTTAAATTTAAGTTTTGACTTAATTGATTTTCTAAAAACTCAATTTTTTTATACAATTGAACGATTTCTTTTTCTGATGTTTCGCTAGCTAAATCAGCTCTTATCCAACCAATCCTTGGGTAATTTTTTTTAGCTTGACTTACACTTCTACTTACAACTGCTCCCAATTCTTGTGGAGTTTCCCAAAATTTACATAATTTTCTTTTAACTATTTCTTTAAAAGTGTCAAGTTTTTCAATTTTCTTTTTGTCCTTTTCTGTTTTAAGACTAGGAAGGTTGTCTATATTTCTGTGTAAAAAACCGATGATTGGTATATTTTTACTTAAAGCATATTCATATTCTTTTTGAGTATAACTTACACCTTTTTCATCTTCTGATCCATATTTTCCAGCAACAATTACAATATAATAATCTGATTCATCAATAAGTTTTTTGATAAAATCCCATTGGGTTTCATCAGCAGCTGGAAAATATTCCATACCAACAGGTATACAATCAAGCTCTAATAAGGCTTGTATAACTTCTATTCTTTCTTCTATTAAATCTTGGTAAGTTGAACTTACAAATACTTGATATCTTTTTTCCAATGGTGTTTTTTTAAATTACTGCCAACTAGTATATAGTCGCTACTTTATAGCGACTATACCGCCATAATGCAAGGCAAATGCGCTATTCAGTAGCGTATACTTTTGTACACTTGGTAAATATACATTTTAATTATTATCCTACAAATAATCAAATGGACTTTTAATTTGCTGAATACTTTTAGTACTAACATGTGTGTATATTTCGGTGGTTTTACTGCTATTGTGACCCAATAATTCTTGAATATAGCGTAAATCTGTTCCGCTTTCTAATAAATGGGTAGCAAAACTGTGTCGTAACCAATGCAAAGTTGCAGGTTTTGTAATGCCAGCTTTAACAAGGGCTTGTTTCATAACTTGTTGTAAGCTCCGACTATCATAGGGCTGTCCTTTGATGTTGCCTTCAAATAAATAAGTTTGTGGTTTGAATGTCGTATAATAGTCCCGAAGCAGGACTAATATTTTTGGGGATAAAGGAACGATTCTATCTTTTTTTCCTTTGGCATTTTTGATCATTATGATGTTTCTTTTAGAGTCAATATGTAAAGGTTGGAGTGCTAATAATTCACCGCAACGCAATCCACAGGCGTAAATTAAACTCAACATCATTTTGTGTTTGCGATTGCTATGGGCATTGAGAATCAGTTTTACTTCTTCTTTACTCAGTACATTGGGAAGTACTTTTTCTCTTTTTGGGCGATGAATTTTATCCATTTCAATTTTTGATTCGATTATAGTGGCAAAATAGAGTTTGATGGCGTTCACCATTTGATTTTGATAAGAGGAGGACAATTGATGCTCCAAAATGTATTCATTATTGAAACGAATAACATCATCATTGGTGATCGTTGTTATTGGCTTTTCGCGATAGAATGATAAGAATACTTTTAATGCCTCGGTGTAAGTGGTAATGGTACGATCACTATACCGTTTGGATAATAACCAGTGTTTGAATTTTTGGATATGCAAAATACCTTCGGTTGAAGGGAGCACTTTTGGGGTAGAATGAATTTTAAATTTTATCCGATACTCAAAGGTATCTGGCAAATGCCAAACGCCTAAAGTTTGACTCCAACGGGAACCTTCGAGTTGTTTGATGCGGGAGATTAATTCTGCGTCTTTTTCGAAAAAAACAGCTATTCTTTTTTCTTTTCGGTGGGTAATCAATTGGGCTTTCCAGAGCATAAGGCTTATAATTAGAGAGTTAAAGATGGTAAAAAAAGTAATTAGTGATTAGTCCTTAGTGAAAAGTCCTTAGTCCTTAGTGTGTGCTATGGATAACGGATTAGAGTTCTAACTTCTAATTTCTATTTTCTATTTTCTGCCTTCTATTTTCTGCCTTCTAACTTCTACTTTCTAACTTCCCTAGCCCTGATGGGAGTGGAAATCCTCTGGCTCGGATGGCTATTTTTTGGCGGGACGGAAAGAGCGACCTAAGAAGCTCCTTTGCGTCCCAGCCAAAAAAGCCAACCGAGGCGGAGATTATAACGGACAGCAGGATTAAGCTCCTAAAAAAAAGCGACTCCTTTACAGAAATCGCTTATGAATAGGGTAGTGGTGGAATTATTGGTTTTGTAAAAACGCTTTCAATACCTCGTAGGTGTTGATTTTGGTGCTTATTTTATCTTTGTTTAAGACGCTTTCTATTTGAGACGGAATGGGTAGAGTCACTCCTAATGCTGGCTCGACGATATCTAAAAACTTGATAGGGTGGGCGGTTTCGAGGAAAATCCCAAGAGCATTGGAATGATTTTGTAGTTCTTTTTTCAAGCCTAAATAGCCTACCGCACCGTGAGGTTCTGCGATGTAGCCTTTTTGTTGCTGAATAGTTTTCATGGCCTCGAGTGTGGCGGCATCGCTAAAGGTGTAGGACGAAAAGTCTTTTTCGAATTGCTTCAAATCATTTTGATACATTTCTTGTATGCGCACAAAATTACTAGGATTGCCCACATCCATAGCATTCGAAATAGTAGCGATGGAAGGTTTTGGGTCATATACGCCATTTTCTAAGAAACGCGGTACGGTATCGTTGGCATTGGTTGCGGCCACAAAGTGCTCTATAGGTAAACCTAATTTCTTGGCAATGATACCTGCGCAAATGTTGCCAAAATTCCCACTCGGACAAGAAAATACCAAGGGTTTTTGGTGTTGTTTCAAGGCTTTGTAGGCAAAGAAAAAGTAGAACATTTGGGGTAACCAACGTGCAATGTTGATGGAATTGGCAGAAGTTAAATGAACAGCAGCTAATTCAGGATCCAAAAATGCTTTTTTGACCATGTCCTGACAATCGTCAAAAACACCTTCGACTTCGAGTGCTTTGATGTTTTGTCCCAAAGTGGTCAATTGGCGTTCTTGAATGTCGCTCACCTTACCTGATGGATACAAAATTACGACATCTACTCCTGCCACGCCCAAAAAACCACTGGCCACGGCACCACCCGTATCACCAGAAGTAGCTACCAATACGGTGTTCTTTTTCGATGGATCGTTTCGGTTAAAATAAGCGATGCAACGCGACATAAAACGCGCTCCCACATCTTTGAACGCCATCGTTGGGCCGTGAAATAATTCTAACGAATAAATACCGTTTTCGACCTCGACTACTGGAAAATCGAAGCAAAGGGTTTCGGCTATAATTTGGCGTAAAGTGTCGGCTGGAATTTCGTCACCTACAAATTGTTGAATGGCTTGAAAAGCAATCTCCTCGTGAGATAGATCTTCGATGTTGTTAAAAAAATCGGACGTCAAAGGGCGAATCGATTCTGGGAAATATAAGCCTTTATCGGAGGCCAATCCTTGTACCACCGCCTCTTCAAAAGAAACGTTGGGTGCATTATGGTTTAAACTGTAGTATTTCATTTTTAGTAATTAGTCCTTAGTTCTTAGTTGTTAGTCCTTAGTTCTTGGTGATTAGTTTATGGTTTGTTCTTTTGCTTGCATAAAACTGTATTCCCTCTTTGGGGGTTAGGGGCTATGCTATTATGGTTACTCCCTCAGGGTTGATTTTCGACACGTGAATCTCGTAGGGCAACTTCATTTCTTCATAAACTTTACTCATGGCATCGGCTATTTTTTGGGCATTGATTTCACCTTTACTTAACGCAAAAATAGAAGGACCAGAACCCGAAATTCCAGAGCCCAAAGCACCGTTTTCGTATGCGGTTTGTTTGATGGCATCAAAACCTGGAATCAACATACTGCGCACCGGTTCGATGATTTCGTCATGTAATGAACGCCCAATAAGTTCGTAATCCTGAGTGTACAATCCTGCGACTAAACCACCCACATTCCCCCATTGGGTAATGGCACTTTTTAGGGAAACGGTTTGCTTTAAAACCGACCGCGCATCCGAAGTTTTGAGTTCAATTTGTGGATGAACTACTGTGGCGTATAATTCTGAAGGACTGTCGATTTTGATAATGTCTAATGGGGTAGCACTTCGCACTAAAGTAAAACCACCCAAAAGGCAAGGCGCTACATTGTCGGCATGGGCATTACCACTGGCTAGTTTTTCGCCTTGCATGGCAAATTGCACCAATTCCTTTCGGGAAAATGGTCGGCCTAACAATTCATTAATTCCAAAAACGGCTCCTGCTGAACTCGCAGCGCTACTTCCAATGCCGCTTCCGGCTTTTATGTTTTTATAGATTTCGATTTCAAAACCTATTTCTGTTTCGAAAGCTTCTAGCAGCGCCAAAGCAGCAACTCCAGCTACATTTTTTTCGGTTTCTAAAGGCAAATCGGCACCTACGATTTTGGTGATGCGAACGCCTTTTTCGGTAGCAGTTCGCACAATCATTTCGTCGCCTGCCGTAGCCAAACACAAGCCCAAGACATCAAATCCACAAGAAAGATTAGCGATAGTAGCCGGGCAAAATAGTTTTATTTCTTTCATAAGTCAGCCCCTCCCGACCTCCCCAAAAGGGAGGAGTACAGAGGATTTATTAGTTAATATTTATTTTAAGCTTTACGAAATTCCCCCATTTGGGGGCTAGGGGGCTACACATTTCCAATTCGAATGACATCGGCAAAAATTCCAGATGCTGTAACGGCGGCACCTGCACCAGCGCCCTTAATCAATAACGGTTGGTCTACATAACGATCGGTGTAGAATAACACGATATTGTCTTTTCCTTCTAGGTTATAAAACGGATGATCTTTGGCGATGCATTGTAATCCAACATTGGCTTTGCCGTTTTCGAATTGCGCTACAAATTTGAGACGAGCTTCTTTTTCGTTGGCTTCTTTTAATAGCTGTTGAAAATGCGATGCATGAGTAACTAAGGATTTGAAAAAATCGTCGTTGTTAGTCGTATTCATACATTCTTCCGGTAAGAAAGAAAGATTTTCTATGTCTTCAATTTCCATTTGATATCCGCTTTCTCGGATGAGAATCAGAATCTTTCTGGCTACATCAACACCGCTCAAATCGATTTTAGGATCGGGTTCTGTAAATCCTTGTATTCCAGCTTCTTTTACTACTTCATCAAAAGGGTTGTTTTCATTAAAATTATTGAAAATAAAGTTCAAACTACCCGATAAAACGGCTTGTATTTTGTGTACTTTATCTCCAGAAGCGATTAAATTTTTAACCGTATCGATGATAGGTAATCCAGCGCCTACATTGGTTTCGAATAAAAAGGGAGCATTGTATTTTCGAGATAAATTTTTAAGGTTCTGGTAGTTGGCATAAGCCGAAGAACAAGCAATTTTATTGCAAGTCACCACGGCTACATTTTGTTTTAAGAAATGTTCATACAATTGTGCTACCTTTTCGTTGGCAGTAATGTCTACAAAAATGCTGTTGCGTAAATTGAGTTCTTTTACTCTGGATACAAAGGCTTCAGCATTGCTAACTTCACCATTTACTAAAAGTGAAGGCCAATCTTTGAGGGACATGCCTTCTTCATCAAAATACATTTTTTTTGAATTCGAAACAGCAACGACACGCAAATTGATTTTTAAATTTTCTTTTAGGAATTTCTTTTGTTGGTGGATTTGCTCCATGAATTTTTCACCCACGTTACCCACACCCATGACAAACAAGTTGAGCTGTTTGGTGTTTTCTTCAAAGAAGTTTTCGTGCAAAGTGTTTAGTGCTTTCTTGACATCTCTTTCATTGATTACCACAGATATATTTCTTTCAGAAGCCCCTTGTGCGATTGCACGAATATTGACATTGTTTTTTCCTAAAGTGCTAAACATACGTCCGCTAAGTCCTTGGTGATTTTTCATGTTTTCGCCGACCAAAGCAATAATGCATAGGTTTTTTTCAACAATACAAGGTTCAACTTTGTTTTGAGCAATTTCTATTTCGAAAGCTTTGTTGATAGCGATTTCTGCGGTTTCGGCATCTGAATTTTGAATACCGATACAAATTGAATGCTCAGAAGAAGCTTGTGTAATGAAAATAACATTGATTTTTTCATTTGATAATACTTCAAAAAGGCGTTTGGAAGAACCCGCTACACCAATCATTCCTGAGCCTTCGAGCGTAATAAGTGTAATGTTATCGATATGGCTGATTCCTTTTACTGGTGTTCCATTCGCAGCAACGGAATTGGAAATTAAAGTACCCTCGGCTTGGGGCTCAAAAGTGTTTTTTATCCAAATGGGGATGTTTTTCTGTAAAACGGGTTGTATGGTTGGTGGATACAATACTTTGGCGCCAAAATGCGACAATTCCATGGCTTCTTGATAGGAAATAGTTGCGATGGGTTGTGCTTGTTTTACGAGTTTAGGGTTGGCAGTGTACATTCCGTTTACATCAGTCCAAATTTCTAATTCGTCCACAGACAAAGCACCAGCAAAAATTGCAGCGGTATAATCTGATCCGCCACGTCCTAAAGTAGTGGTGATACCATCTTCGGTAGCTGCGATAAATCCTGGAAGTAGCACCACTTGTGCATCATTATTTTCGAAATAATTTTGAATTAAAGCATTGCTCAGTTCGAAATTTACAGTGGCTTTTCCAAACACAGCATTGGTTTTGATTAATTCGCGACTGTCTTTGTAGTTAGTATTTTTTAACTTTTGTTTCAAAGCCTCCGCGATAATAAATGATGACAACAATTCACCAAAACTCAAAATTGTATCCGAAGTTCTAGGGGATAATTCGCCCAATAAGAAACAACCATCCAACAATGTTTCTAAATGATTAATGATGCGCTTGATGTGACTCAACAAAGCACTTTGTTCGCTAACAGGAATTAATTGTTTTAAAGTATCTAGGTGTTTTTTTTCTATTTCTAAAACAATGTCTCTGAAACTTTCGTCGTTTTGTGCAGCTTTGGAAGCGGCGAGTTGTAACAAATCGGTTACTTTGCTCAAAGCAGATACTACTACAGCCAAAGGTTCTTTTTCGGCTTTTTGTGCAATGATGGCTAAGACTAATTTGATATTATCGGCATTGGCTACAGATGTTCCGCCAAATTTTAATACTCTCATTTTTATTTTTATTTTATGTAATTGAATGCTAAGGTTTGCTGCCTCCCAAAAGTCTATTTTCTATATAAATAGATGGGATGATAAACGGATGATATGTAATAAAGTATACCCCTAAAGGGTAGTAGTGGTAGTTGTTGTAGTAGTGGTAACAGCAAAAGCAACCCCAGTTGGCGTTGTTAGTTGTATTGAGTATGTGCTGTTATTTTTTTTCATTTTGATTTTTCAAAAGTACAGTTTTTTTGTAAAGATTTAGAACTGTTTATTCTTTTTGCGAATATTTTAATAATCATGAATCAATCCTCTTAAAATTGTATTTAATTTATTTTTAACGATAGATGGTTGTGATATTTTTGGATATATCAAGTGTTTAAAAGCTAAAAGTAGTAGGCAGTTTTCAATGAAATTAGATAGGAATAAGTTTGAAGAAGTCGAATAGCCTTATTTGAAGTATTGTATCTGAGGTTTTTAAAAAAAAATGAAGCTTATGTATTACAAGATGAAAACTGTGTTCTTCTGATGAAGGAAGTAGTGTGTTAAAAATGTTTATTCTTTTTTTTAATTATTTCTATTTTCAGTTGGTTTTTAATGTGAATTTATTCAATTTTGACACTTAAACGATTCTTAAAATGGATAATACGCATTATATTTCTACTGAACTCCTTACTTTTGAAGTACTTCAAGAGATCGTAGCTTTTCAAAAAAACATTGCTTTGTCTGAAGAGGCCAAAGTAAACATTCAGAAATGTAGGGATTTCTTGGATAAAAAAATGGCCACCCATACAGAACCTATTTATGGGATTAACACTGGTTTTGGTTCCTTGTGCAACGTTAAGATATCAAATGAAAATTTATCAAAACTACAAGAGAATTTAGTAAAATCGCATGCTTGTGGTTCAGGTGAAGAAGTGCCTGCAGCTATCGTTCAATTGATGTTGCTGCTCAAAATTCAATCCTTAAGTTATGGCCACTCAGGAGTCCAATTGCAAACTGTTGAGCGTTTGGTTGATTTTTATAACAATGGAATTTATCCTGTGGTGTATACGCTGGGTTCACTGGGTGCTTCCGGAGATCTGGCGCCATTAGCGCATTTATCTTTGCCTTTGCTTGGAGAAGGCGAGGTATATTATAAAGGAAAAAAAGTCCATTCTAGCGAGGTACTGGCGGCCTTCAAATGGGAGCCTATCGTTTTACAATCCAAAGAAGGTTTGGCGTTGTTGAATGGGACTCAATTTATGGCGGCTTATGGTGCTCATATTTTGATTAAAGGGTATAAGTTTTCTTATTTTGCTGATTTAATCGGTGCGATTTCTCTAGAAGCTTTTGATGGACGAATGGAACCTTTTAATGAATTGATTCATTTTATTCGCCCTCATAAAGGTCAAATCGTGACAGCTCAGCGCATGAAAGATTTTTTAGAGGGAAGTGAAATTATCGCGCAACCCAAATCTCATGTGCAAGATCCTTATTCCTTTCGCTGTATTCCGCAAGTGCACGGTGCTTCCAAAGACGCCATGGAGTATGTGAAGAAAGTATTTAAGACCGAAATCAATTCGGTTACTGATAACCCCAATATTTTTATCGAAAGTGACCAAATTATTTCTGGTGGGAATTTCCATGGACAGCCTTTGGCATTAGCTTTAGATTTTATGGCGATTGCTTTGGCTGAATTAGGAAGTATTTCTGAACGTAGAACCTATCAATTGATTTCTGGATTACGAAATCTTCCTGCATTTTTAGTGGATAATCCGGGATTGAATTCGGGTTTTATGATTCCACAATATACGGCAGCAAGTATTGCTAGTCAAAATAAGCAATTGGCTACTCCTTCAAGTATTGATAGTATTGTTTCTAGTAATGGGCAAGAAGATCATGTGAGCATGGGGGCTAACGGAGCTACAAAATGCTTGCGAATTATGGATAATTTAGAACGCATCTTAGCTATTGAGTTGATGAATGCTTCACAAGCAATTGCATTTAGAAGGCCTTTGCAGTCCAGTGAATTTATTGAAATGTTTTTAGCTTCTTACCGAGAAGAAGTTCCTTTTGTTAGAGAAGATAGGATATTGCATTACGACATCGAAAAAACGATTTTGTTTCTTAATAGTTTTCATATTGAAGATGATTTGTTAACCTTAAGTTAACATCGACTTAAAATAATGAACTAATTTTGCAATTCTAAAATCCTCACAAAATGACGTTAAATAGTGTTTTCCAATTTTTAGTACCAAAGGACAAAAAGTTTTTTCCTTTATTCGAAGAAGCATCAAGCAATTTAATTGAATTAGCAACGAATTTGCATGAAGCAGTAAACTTACCCTTAAAAGAAAGAGAAGTTTTGTTCTTGAAAATTGATGAATTAGAACAACGTGGCGAAGATATAACTCGTCAAACCAATTTAGAATTAAGTAGAAATTTTATTACCCCATTTGATAGAGAAGATATTCACTCTTTAATTACTTCGATTGATAACGTAGCAGATAATTTACATGGCGCAGCTAGTAGAATGCGCTTGTATCAAGTAGATAAAATCACGAAATCTATTCGTAAATTAACAGAAATCAATTTAGAAGCTTGTCAGCATATAGATGAAGCTGTAAAGGAATTGAAGAATTTAGAGCGAATGCAAACGATCACAACGGCTTGTGCTAAAATCAACAAATTAGAGAACAAGTCGGATAACGTATACAATAAAGCTGTTTTTGAAATTTTTGAAAACGAAACGGACGTAAAAAATATTATTAAATATAAAGAAGTACTTTCTGTATTAGAAACTGCTACGGATAAATGTAAGAGTGTAGCTAGTGTTTTGGAATCCATCACTGTGAAACACTCGTAAATTTATTTATTTCCTATAGAAAATACAATTATGGAATTTACTTTATTAATAATTATCATTGTTTTAGCATTAATCTTTGATTACATCAATGGTTTTCATGATGCTGCTAATGCAATTGCTACTGTTGTTGCGACAAAGGTCCTTTCTCCTTTTCAGGCTGTATTATGGGCAGCTTTCTTTAACTTTTTGGCGTATTGGGTTTTTGGTTTTGGAGTAGCAGACACTGTTGCAAAGACCGCGAGCACAATGGATATAAATCTGGTGGTTATATTAGCTGGAGTTATAGCAGCGATTTGTTGGAACTTACTAACATGGTGGTTGGGGATTCCTTCTAGTTCTTCACATACTTTGATAGGTGGTTTTGCGGGTGCAGCGATTGCTCATGCTGGTTTTGGTGTAGTGACATGGTTCAAAGAAGGAAAAGACGGAGGTTTGCCTTCTGGTGTTTTAATAGTTATAGCATTTATTGTTTTAGCGCCTTTATTGGGAGCTTTGATTTCTTATTTAATTTCAATTTGGTTATTAAATTCTTCGAAGAAAAGCATATACCCAAAAATATTTACTTTGTCAATTATGGCAGTAACTGTTTGGTTTGTTGAGAAGCAAATGAAATATTATGCTGATATAGAAAAACCTAGATTTGATTCACACTTTTGGAGCGTAGCTTTTGAAGCACACAATATCAAATGGTTATTAGTAGCTTTTATTATTTTGTCTATTAGTTCTTTTTGTTTGATATTTAGTAGTTTGAATATTCATCAAGCGAATTCATGGCTTAAAAAGTTTCAATTGCTTTCTTCTGCTGCATTTAGCTTAGGACACGGAGGTAATGATTCTCAAAAAGTAATGGGAATTATTGCGGCAGCAGTTGCGGTATATATTCACACAAGTGGTGTGGCTCAAGAATCCTTGCCAGAATGGTTAAATGTGATTTTGCCTAACGAAGATAAAGGAATAAGTGGGGCGATGCCATCTTGGATTCCGCTAGCATGTTATTCTGCTATTGCAGCTGGTACCTTAAGTGGTGGTTGGAAAATTGTGAAAACAATGGGATCCAAAATCACTAAAGTATCATCCTTCGAAGGAGTTGCTGCCGAAACAGCAGGTGCATTGACCTTATATTTCACAGAACACCTTAAAATTCCAGTAAGTACCACACATACAATTACAGGTTCTATTATTGGCGTGGGATTGACCAAAAGAGTTTCTGCTGTTCGTTGGGGGGTAACGGTTAGTTTAATGTGGGCATGGGTTTTAACTATTCCTATTTCAGCATTGCTAGCAGCAATTACCTATTATATACTAAGTATCTTTTTGTAAAATAACTTTTATTTTATTAAGCATATAAAAATGGCTATTGAGAAAAATTCTTAATAGCCATTTTTTTACTTTTTAACGCTCGCTATATTTTTTTAATGAATAAAGTGCTTTTTCTTGAATTTTCTTCTGAAAAAAGCCCGTCCATCCTAATAAAAAACCTTTCCATCCCATAGCTTGTTGTGACCATTTCCATACATTAAAGTTGTCAGTATGTTTATATATTAAGCCATCTTTGAATTGAAATTCAGCAGCAATATGATTTACTACTTTTCGGTTAGTTTGTGAAAAAGTGTAATGTGCCACCCATTTTGCTCGTCCATAGGACTCATCTGCTTTTATATCAGTATATTTTATTTTTATAGTGCCTTTAGCTCTTTCTAAAAGCATTTTCCACATCATACTCGGTTGTTCTTTCTTTAAAATTCCAAAAGCAGGATCTTGAAATTGAATATCGGGATGATAACATTGGCTCATTGTGAGTGCGTCGCCGTTTTGAAAAGCGGTATAAAATTGATGGATGAGTTGTTCGTTTGGATGCATTTTTTATTTAATTTTTAGTAATAAATTTGGATTTGGGCAATTGGATAAATAAAATGGGAGAGTACTTTGACTACAAACTCCTGGATAATCTCCTTCTTTGTCTTGAATGTCTTTTATGATTTGAAAGTGCAAATGAGGCGCATAATCGCCATTAACGCTTGCGTTTCCTAATGTGGCGATTGTTTCTCCTTTTTTAATAATTTGTCCTTTAGATAGTTTTTGAATGCTCTCTAGGGATAAGTGTCCGTATAAGGTATAGAAGTGATGGCTATCTATTTCATGTTCTAGTATTATGGTTGGCCCATAATCTCCCAATTGATTGTTGAATTGAAAACTGTGAATTTTTCCATCTAAAGCCGCTAAAATTGGAGTATTAGCAGTTGTCCATAAGTCTAAACCAATGTGTATGTTGCGTTCCTCTTCCTTGGAGGTATTGAATACATGGCTTCTTTTATATAAGTTTCTTGTTTCGTTATATCCGCCATAAGCTATTTTAGCCTGATTTTCTTTTAAATAGTTTTCGATATAGTTTTCAAAATCATTAGAAGTGCTCAGATTATAGTTTGTTAATTCTTGGTTGTGAATGGATAAATCTAATCCCACGTATGAAGAATAAGGTACTGCTGGAGCGATTACTTTTATTCCTTCTAGTTTTTGTAGTACATGTTCAAGTGAGTTCATTCCTTTTTTTATCAGTTTTTAAAAGTAATAAAAAAAGTGTATAACAGAATGTTTATTTTTTTTAAATAAAAATGCCGTTCCTATTCGAAACGGCATTTGTTATAAGGATTAATTTTCTAGTACAAACTTGGGAATTTAGCAGGATTGCTCTCGTGTATCATGCTGTATACTTTTTCGAAAATATCTTCAGCAGATGGTTTTGAAAAATAATCTCCATCTGTTCCATAGGCGGGACGATGTGCTTTGGCAGTAAGTGTTTCAGGCTTGCTGTCTAAGTATTTGTAACCATCTTGAATTTCTATAATTTGTTGTAGAATAAAAGCAGAAGCTCCTCCTGGAACATCTTCATCAACAACTAAAAGACGATTTGTTTTGGCTAAACTTTTTACAATATCATGGTTCAAGTCAAATGGAAGTAATGACTGAGTGTCGATAACTTCACAATTGATACCTACTTCTAAAAGTTCGTTAGCCGCTTGTTGTACTAAACGTAAAGTAGACCCGTAAGAAACCAAAGTGATGTCGGTTCCTTCTTTCAGTGTTTCTACGACTCCAATAGGTGTTTTGAATTCACCATAATTAGTTGGTGCTACTTCTTTCAAACGGTAGCCATTTAAGCATTCAATTACCAAAGCAGGTTCGTCACATTCTAGGAGTGAATTATAAAAGCCTGCAGCTTGCGTCATGTTTCTTGGAACCAACACATGCATTCCTCTAACAGCATTGATAATCATTCCCATTGGAGAGCCAGAATGCCAAATTCCTTCTAAACGATGCCCACGAGTACGAACGATAAGTGGTGCTTTTTGTTTTCCAACGGTACGGTATTGAAGTGTAGCTAAGTCATCACTCATGATTTGAATAGCATACAGTAAATAATCTAAGTATTGAATTTCTGCGATCGGACGTAATCCTCTCAAGGCCATTCCGATTCCTTGACCTACAATGGTTGCTTCACGAATACCTGTATCGGCCACGCGAAGTTCTCCGTATTTTTCTTGCATGCCTTCTAAGCCTTGGTTTACATCTCCAATAGTTCCAGCATCTTCTCCGAAAATTAAAACTTCGGGATATTTGTTGAAAAGAGCGTCGAAGTTATCGCGTAAAATCATTCTTCCGTCTGTGTCAGCAGAAGTATTTTCGTTATATGTTGGCGCTACTTTTTGTACTGAATGTACATTGAATTGAGATTCAGAGTGAAGATTACTGCTGAATTTTGGTTGTGTGGTGGCGATGTAATTTGAAATCCATTGCGCTAACTCATTATGTCCATTTTGATTAATCAACAAACGTAATGACTTTCTTGCAGCAATTAATATTTCTTTTTTCAAAGGATTCTTGATTGCTTTTAAGTCGGCGCTATGTTTTAAAATAAAGTCTTTGTTGATGCTTGTTGGAGCTAATTTTTCTAATAATGCAATGAGTTCTTTTTGCTCGTTGATTATGGGTTGAATAAAGTTGTTCCAAGCTTCTTTTTTGGCTTCTAATACTTCTTTTTTGGCTTCAGAATCAATAGTGTCCAATTCTTCTGGAGAAGCGATATTGATCGCAATCATCCATAATCGCATTTGACGTAAACAATCAAATTCTTTTTCCCATCCTAAACGTTCACTGTTTTTGTAGCGTTCGTGAGAACCAGAAGTAGAGTGACCTTGTGGTTGGGTAAGTTCTTGTACGTGAATTAAAACAGGGACATGCTCTTCGCGGGCAATAGCTGCAGCTTTTTCATAAGTGGCTATCAATTCTGCATAATCCCATCCTTTTACTCTGAAAATTTCGTAACCGTTGCCTTTTTCGTCTCTTTGGTAGCCTTTTAGAATTTCAGAAATATTTTCTTTAGTTGTTTGGTGTCTAGCATGAACCGAAATTCCGTATTCGTCATCCCAAACACTCATTACCATCGGTACCTGTAGTACACCAGCAGCATTAATGGTTTCAAAAAATAAACCTTCGGAGGTGCTTGCGTTTCCGATAGTTCCCCAAGCAATTTCATTTCCATTGGTAGAAAAATTAGAGGCATTAGTAATGCCCTCAACATTTCTATATATTTTAGAAGCTTGTGCTAATCCTAATAATCTAGGCATTTGTCCAGCTGTTGGAGAAATATCAGCACTTGAGTTTTTTTGTTGGGCTAAGTTTTTCCAAGAACCGTCTTCGTTTAAGCTGTGGGTTACAAAGTGTCCTCCCATTTGTCTTCCAGCCGACATAGGGTCGAAAGTTAGATCTGTATGTCCGTAGAGACCAGCAAAAAATTGTACGGGTGTTAACTCGCCTATGGCCATCATAAAAGTTTGATCTCGGTAATATCCAGAACGAAAATCCCCATTTTGAAAAGCTTTGGCCATGGCCAATTGTGGTACTTCTTTTCCATCACCAAAAATACCAAATTTAGCTTTTCCGGTAAGTACTTCTTTGCGTCCTAAAAGGCTGCATTCGCGACTGGTAATGGCTAATTTGTAATCGTTTATAACTTCTGTTTTAAAATCTTCAAAAGTTAGAGTAGTGTTGTGTTCTTCTTTTACCATGATGCTGTAGATAGTAATTTTATACAAACTTACTTAAAAACAAGTGATTTTCATAATTCGTTGAATAAAATAAAATTAAATTATTTTCAATCAAAATGGTTTTTTAAGGCTTTGTAATTGCGTAATTCTTTTCTATTTTATTAAAAAAATAAATAATTGTTGTTTTTTGATCTATTTTTAAACGATTTTAAAACCATTTTCTAGTAAAAAGATTGATTAGTTTACTAGGGTCTAACGTAACTACAAACCGAATTTTTTGATTATAATTCTGTTGCGTGATTTCCCATCCTTTACTGGAATGGACAGGGAAATAAAGTTCGAAATAATCTGTTAATAAATTTAATCGAACGCCACTATCATAAACAAATTGTGCTTGGGTACCTCTATTTTTGACAAAACCAGCATCGCCATAGAGTTCGATCCAATTCCAAACATTGAAGCTAGCGTTGAAACTTGTCAACCATTGGTTGGCATAAGGCGTATCGAGTTTTGATTTAAATCCTCCTTCTGCCAAGATAAATTGTCGGCTGAAGAAACCAGTGCTTTCTGAACGTCCGTAATAGTTGTAATCAAACAAATAATCGGTTGGACGATCTAGTGCGTAGCTGAAAAAATCAGTATTAGTAGAAGTATTATACAAAAAACGACCAATGAACAATCTTAAATTCAGTTGTCGATTGCCTCGAAACAATTTTCGGTAATCAATCTCAACTGATGTTTTACCAAATTCTTTTGCCAATTGTAAATCCGTTGAAAAACTCAAGTGATTGGTTATTTCCGTTTTAGAATTAATATATTTAGCATTAAAAACCGAATAATTTAGCATGGAATTATCCACCACAATCGCGCTTTTCTCTCTATCGACCATGACATGACGAAATACTAAAAGTTGCTTCCGATTGTCACGAAAATCTTTACCTCTGATTTGCATTTGAATCATTGGATTCAGACGAAGATAGGTAGCATCTGGAGCATAATGAAAGTAGGATGCCCCAAGCGAATAGCGAACATTGTATAAACGGCTGTCTCGATAGTTCTCATTCACTACAAAAAATCCAGAACCCGAAAAAGTCTTCGCTTTTAATGAATACATCGGACTCATATCAAATGTAAAAGGCTTGTTTAAAATCGTTTTGTTGTGAAAACGAATTCCGGGAGAAAAACCATCATATACATTAAATCCTAAAACTGGAGTATACAATACTTGATTGTAATATGGATCTTCCAAGTCTTTCAGGAATACAAACTTTAAAGGGCGATTATTTGGAAAAAAACCATTCAATTTTCTCCAATTATTTCTTAAGTTAAATTCGGGAACTTCATTGTTTAAGTTCAAAATTATTTTTTCGGCATTTTCTCTTGGGATGGTGTAAATTGTATCTGAATTTTTTGGAATATCAAGCCATTTGCTAAATACGACAGTTCCTTTTTTTGTGCCATAAATTGGAACAGGAACAAAAACATTTGTCTTGTTTTTGATAGAAAAACGAATACTATCTTTTGTTTCACTAACTAAATCAAATTTAAAATCAATTAATTTTCTTGAGTTAATTATTTTCTCAAAAAACCAGTCAATGTTTTTTGTTGTATTCGATTTAAGTATAGTTATTAAATCATCACCATTGGTTTGTTTTCTTTGATTTAAATCATAAAAAGCCAATATGCTTTTAGGTACAGTTGCTTCTTTTAAATAATTGTTCAAGTACTTAAAACTCAATCCAGCTCTGTATTTACTTGCAATTTGTTCATTGAATTTTATTAATGTATTCTTTGGATCACCTAATGGTTGGTCTAGATTTTTTCTTGCCATTAGCATATAGAAGTAGCTGTATTGATCATTAAAATCAAGATTCACTAGATTGTAACTTTTTAATAGTTTTATCTTACTAATGGTTCCAAACATTTTGCTATCAGGATGGTAAGTATCAATATAATTCATCATAGTATAAATCTGTATACCATCATAAATCCAATTGTCTTTTCTGGGATCTAATCGTAAAGTGTTCTTTAGATAATTATTTAAAAAAGTTTTTAAAAACTGCAATTCAAATATAAATTCATTGCTAAATGGACTCAAAAAAGAGGGTAACTGATTCAATCCATAAAACTGATTGTGTTCATAATCAGATTGAGCAACTGTAATTTTAGTATGTGGATACAAGCCTATTTCATTTCTTGCAAAATGTACAATTCTATCAATAATAATTGCTTTTTGAATTGGGTCTATAGCATTGTCTTTAAGGTTAGTGTGTATGTCAATAAGATCACTTTTATAGTTTGTAAAGCTGCTTTTTTCCTCAACAAAAAGGCTAAAATCAGTTCTATTATTAGCACTCAAAGAATAATTTGTAGCGTTACTGTCTGATTCTTTTTTTGTAGCTATCAAGTCTGTAGTCACGGCATAATTTAGAGGAACTTTTAGCATAACTTCAAAGGAACTTAATGCGTTTGCAATATCTTCTGAGTTTGCATTACTGTTTTTTGTAAAGGCATGATTTTCATATCGAGCTGGCGACAAAAACCAATTTTTCAGGTTCATTTTTTTAGCAGAATAGCCAATACCAGTAAATCGATCACTTGGTATTTTGGCCAAGTAATTAAGTTGAATTATAAGATTTTCGCCTGGAAGTAGTGGTTTTTTTAATTGTATTTCAATGACATCCGGCTTTTTATTCAAACGTTCCCAAAGAAACTCCTGTAGTTCTTTATCTCGAATACTTAAATTAAAAGTTCCGCCTCGTTCTTCTTTTTTAGACAAATGAAAACCGCGATAAAATTCGTCAGAAAAACGTTTGCTAAGCGGAGTCGATATATCAGAGTAAGCGTGGTTCCAATCGTTCAAAACAATCGTTTTTAAGGTATCGCCACTATCATTATTAAAATTGATTTCTTGCTCTACATAAAGTGATTTGGCAGTCCAATTTACTGTGGCTTTAAGATTTGTATGATGTTGGCCTTTTGTAGAAAAAGACAAGAACAACAGTGACAAAAAAAATAAACAAGTAAATTGGCGCATCAAACAGCTATTGGATTTAGGGGTAAATTTACATTCAATTAAAATAGAGTTGCTTTTTTTGAAGCAGAAAAAATAGGCTTTTCAGGAAACAATGTCCCGCTATCCGCTATATCTTTGTTTTTTTGCTGCAAAAAAACAAAGGATGCCGCTACTATCGGGGCTAAAGATAAACATTTAGATTTCTTGTTTTCATTTGAAAATGACAGATTCAAACTGCATTTCATAAATATACATATTCTCCTTGAAATGAACTACTAATTGTAAAAAAAAACTGTCCGAAAGGACAGTTTTTCTATTAAAAATTTGGACTCAAATCATACTTCTTATAAAACTTATCCAATACATCTAGCACTTCATCTTCAGTATCTACGAGTTTGAATAAGTCCAGATCATCTACGCTGACAGTATGTTCTCTTTCCACTAACACGCTTTTAATCCAATCAATCAATCCAGTCCAGAAGCTAGTTCCCACCAAGATAATTGGGAACTTTCCAATTTTTTTAGTCTGAATCAAAGTAATTGCTTCAAATAGTTCATCCATTGTGCCAAAACCACCTGGCATCACGATAAATCCTTGTGAATATTTAACAAACATCACTTTGCGCACGAAGAAATAGTCAAAATTCAGGTTCTTATCGTGGTCAATATACGGATTGAAATGTTGCTCAAACGGCAATTCTATATTCAATCCTACTGATGTTCCACCGCCCAAATGTGCTCCCTTGTTTCCAGCCTCCATAATTCCAGGCCCACCACCAGTAATGATTCCATAACCAGCTTTACTGACTTTATATGCAATTTTTTCTGCCAATAAATAATAAGGTGTATCAGGTTTTAGACGTGCCGAACCAAAAATAGTCACACAAGGTCCAATTCGACTCATTGTTTCGTATCCATTTACGAATTCGGACATAATTTTGAAAATCGCCCAGCTATCATTCGTGCGAATTTCATTCCATGTTTTGCGTTTTAATTTGTCTTGAATCACTTTGTCTTCGTCGTTATCAAAATCTTCTAATTTCATATATTACAATTTTATTATTTTTTTTAACGGATAAAAATCTGTTATTATTATGTTTTTGTTCTTTTCTGTTATTGATGGAAATTATACCAATTCTTTTTTCAAGAATTCTCCAGTATAACTCTTTTTTACTTTAATGATTTCCTCAGGTGTGCCTTTGGCTACGAGTTGTCCACCACCTTTTCCTCCTTCGGGACCAATATCGATGATGTAATCGGCGAGTTTAATGACATCCATATTGTGTTCGATAATCAAAACGGTATTGCCTTTATCTACCAATCGATTAATCACATCCATCAACACTCGAATATCCTCAAAATGCAAACCAGTAGTAGGTTCATCTAAAATATAAAAAGTATTTCCTGTATCTTTTTTAGATAATTCTCCCGCTAGTTTAATACGTTGCGCCTCACCACCAGAAAGCGTGGTGCTTTGTTGTCCTAAAGTTATATAGCCCAAACCAACATCTTGTAAGGTTTTGACTTTTCTATATATTTTTGGAATATTTTCAAAAAACGGTACCGCTTCATCAATCGTCATATCCAATACATCCGAAATCGATTTGCCTTTGTATCGAATTTCAAGGGTTTCTCTATTAAAACGTTTCCCTTGACAGCTTTCGCATTCTACATACACATCAGGTAAAAAGTTCATTTCGATAGTTCGAACACCAGAACCTTCGCAGGTTTCGCAACGGCCACCTTTTACATTAAAACTAAAACGTCCCGCTTTGTATCCACGAATCATACTTTCAGAAGTCATCGTAAACAAGTTACGGATTTCGGTAAAAACTTCTGTATAAGTTGCAGGGTTGGAACGTGGCGTTCTTCCAATTGGACTTTGGTCAATATCAATTACTTTATCGATATGTTCTAAACCTTCTATTTTTTTATAGGGCTGTGGTTTTTTGACCCCGTTAAAATAATACGCATTCAAGATAGGGTAGAGGGTCTCGTTGATTAAAGTCGATTTTCCACTCCCCGAAACACCTGTCACACAAATCATTTGCCCCAATGGAATTTCTATAGAAACATTTTTTAGATTGTTTCCAGTCGCTCCAGTTAGTTTTAGAAATTTTCCATTGCCTGTTCTACGTTTTTTGGGAATATCAAATTTCATTGTTCCATTCAAATACTGAGCAGTAATTGTGTTAGAGGCTAAGGTTTCTTGTGGAGTTCCAATACTGATGATTTCGCCTCCATATTTTCCTGCTTTTGGACCAATATCTATTACATAATCCGCACGTTCAATCATATCTTTATCGTGCTCAACTACCAAAACTGAATTGCCAATATCACGCAATTGCTCTAGCGAATGAATTAGTTTTTCATTATCTCTTTGATGTAAACCAATACTAGGTTCGTCTAGAATATAAAGCACGCCCACCAATTGCGAACCGATTTGGGTGGCCAAACGAATACGCTGTGCTTCACCACCCGAAAGTGATTTTGAGCTTCGACTCAACGCCAAATAATTTAAACCAACATTCATCAAAAACGCTAATCTGTCTTTGATTTCCTTGATGACTTCTGTTGCAATTCGTTTTTGTTTATCGGTCAAATGATTTTCAAGATCCAAAAACCAATTGGTCAAATCTGAAATGTCCATATTGCACAATTCAGAAATATTCTTTTCGTTTACTCTAAAATAATTAGCTTCTTTTTTAAGTCGAGAACCTTCACAAACTGGACAAGGAATTTCGTCCATAAATTCTTTAGCCCAGCGTTTGATTGCAGTAGAGCCGCTTTCATCGTGTTGATTTTTGATAAAATGTGAAATACCTTCAAAATCAATTTTGTACTCTCTCGTAACACCCAAATCTTTAGATTGAACTGAGAATTTTTCTTTACCACCATTCAAAATCATTTCCATCGCTTCATCTGGAATTTTTTCGATGGGATCCGTAATTTTAAAATTGAATTTTTCTCCAATAGTTTCTAGCTGCTTAAAAATCCAAGACGACTTGTATTCTCCAAGTGGAGTAAAACCACCCGCTTTGATGGATAACTTTGGATTTGGAATGATTTTTTTGGTATTGATTTCATTAATAGTTCCTAATCCATTGCAGTGTTCACAAGCTCCTTTTGGTGAGTTGAATGAAAACAAATTGGGTTCAGGGTTTTGATAGGATATTCCAGTGCTTGGACACATCAAATTACGGCTAAAAAAGCGTACTTCACTGGTATCCTGATCCAAAATCATCAATACATTTTCACCATGATGCATAGCGGTATTGATGCTTTCGGATAATCGTTTTTGAATATCTTCAGAAGTATCAACCGCAATTCTATCCACAACAATTTCTATATCGTGTGTTTTGTAGCGATCAAGTTTCATTCCAGGTGTAATGTCTACAATTTCTCCATTTACTCTTACTTTTAGAAAACCTTGTTTGGTAATTTGTTGGAAGAGTTCGGCATAATGTCCTTTTCTCGCTCGAATAATAGGAGCTAAAATATTAATTCTTTTTCCATTAAAATCCTGAATAATTAATTCTTTGATTTGCTCATCAGAGTAAGAAACCATTTTTTCTCCCGTATTATAACTGTAAGCATCAGCGCCACGAGCATATAACAAACGCAAGAAATCGTATATTTCAGTAATAGTACCAACAGTAGAACGCGGACTTTTGCTAGTAGTTTTTTGTTCAATCGCAATCACAGGCGAAAGGCCATCGATTTTATCTACATCTGGACGTTCCAATCCTCCTAAAAATTGTCGGGCATAAGCCGAAAATGTTTCTACATAGCGGCGTTGTCCTTCGGCATAAATAGTATCAAAGGCCAAAGACGATTTCCCCGAACCCGAAAGCCCTGTTATGACTACGAGTTTTTCTCTAGGAATAGCAATGTCGATATTTTTTAGATTATGAACGCGAGCGCCTTGAACTTCAATGGTATTGTTTGTGTCTAGCATAATTTTGCAAATTCCGAATAGGTCGGAAGCAAAGTTACTATTTTGATTTATTCTTTTAGTAGAACACTATCGAAGATTGTGTTAAAAAAGGAATACTAAAAAACGCTAACTTTTGGGGTTAGCGTTTTCTTTTTCTGGTGCTGATATAAGCTTCAATGGCTTCTTTGGTGGTATACCAATTTCTGCCTTCTTTATAGGCATCTATTTTGCCAGTGCGAGCTAGTAAGCTAACGTATTCTTGTCCATAAGGGCTGCTTGGTTCACTAACAATATTAGCTATTGTCTGAAAGTCGTTGTTGCTATCAGGCATAGCATTTAGGTAAATATTCAAACTTCGTTCAAGTGCTTGACTCATCAAAAGTATTAATTTTTGATAGTTACCATTATTAGCTTGATTGAGGGCTTCATAGTATTTTTTTCTATCGTTCTTGAGAATAATTGCTGGAGGAAAACCACATCGCATCAATAACATATTCATACTCAAACGAACTGTTCTTCCATTGCCATCAAAAAAAGGATGAATCCAAACTAATTTGTGATGAAAGATGGTTGCCAACTCAATATCGTTTAAATTTAAAGGGTTGGTGTTAATAAAATCAATCAATTCATCTAGTAAATCTGAAACTTTGTTTGCATTAGGTGGAACAAAATTAGCCCCCGAAATACGGACACCTCCATTACGTAATCTACCTGCGAAATCATCTTCAATCGAGCGTAATACCAAACCGTTTAACGATAATATATCAATACTTCGTAACACATAGTTCTCATTGATTATAGAAAAAAGGTAATCAATGGCTTTGTCGTGATTGTGTGCTTCGAAATGTTCTCTTAAAGAAATCCCTTTTATAGTAATTCCTTCTTGCAAGACCATTTGTGTTTCTCTAAGTGTTAAGGTGTTTCCTTCTATACTATTGGAATTGTAGGTCCATTCTATGGATAAACTTTCTTTGATTTTATTCAAAGCGATGGTTGGCAAAGGTCTGCTATTTTGCAAATCTTGCTTTTTTTGATACAATCGTTCAAAAGTTGATTGAAATTCTTCCCGATATCCTAAGTCTATATCCCACATAATCTCACAAAAATGCAATTAATATCGGATATAAAAAATTTTATCACTATCCGATAATAAAAAAAACGCTAACTTCGGTTAGCGTTTTTGATTCATTGACTTTTAAATGGGCTTATTGTGCCACAAACTCAGCATAGGTTTTCAAAACAAACGGGATGTTTTGTTCTTTTGCTTGTTTTAAATAAGTAGCTTCATTTTTAGCTTTAACCGTTTTGAAATCTTTCATTTCGCTATCAAAGCGTTGCATAATGGCTTCTTTATTTTCTAATTGTGAAGGCGAAGGAGCCGTAAAGTTTCCAGCAACAGAAGCATATAATTCTCCAAGTTTCTCTCTCAACTGAGGTTCTGCTGAAGCTACGTAGCCATCACCAGTAGTAACTACCATTTTTGCTTTTACATTCTCAAAATCAGTTTTGATTTTTGTGCCATTTTTAGCAAAACCTTTATTTTTAGCAATCAATTGATCTAATAATTTTACAGTTTCGTCAATTTCATACACTGCATAGGCTAGTTCTTCATTTTTGTTGAACAACTCTCGTGTAGTTTCTTTTTGTTTCACTCTATCAGAAGCTGAAATACTACTTTTAGGATCATTAAGTACTTTAAAGGTGTGCGTGTAAGTATCTTTTCCTTTAGTCATCACTACTTTATAATTACCTTCTTGTACACGTGGCGAAGTAAAACCGGCAAATGATACTGTTTTTCCAGCAGCAATTTTTGGATTTTTCATATTGTAATCCCAAGTTACTACATTGATTCCTTTTTGTTTACCTGCAGGTAACGACACAATTTTATTGCCTTGTTCATCTTGTATTTCAAGATCCATCTTACCCAAGGTATGTCTTTTTTTCAAGTAATAGATAATTTGAGCACTAGATGATGGGTTACTACCCACAAACTCCAATTCTGTAGCAGTAGTTCCAAAACTTGATTGCTCTTCAATTACAGCTGGCTTCAAATCAAAGAAATGAACATCTTTAGCAAGAACGTCTTGACTTATTTGACGCAAAGGTGTAATATCATCTAAGATAATAATACCACGACCATGAGTTGCCATAACTAACGAATTGGTTTTAGTACTTAATTCCATGAAGTGCACGGCAACTGAAGGCATTTTATTAGTAAAATGAGACCAGTTCGCGCCACCATCTATAGTAATGTATAAACCTTTTTCGGTACCCAAGAACAATAAATTCTCATTGGTAAAATCTTCTTGAATGTTACGAACAAAACCATCAACATCAGGAGTAATGATAGATTTCCATGTTTTTCCAAAATCTGTAGTTTTGTAGGCATATGGAGTATAATCATTTTTTGCATGACCTTCAAAAACAGCATAGGCTGTTCCTTCTCCAAAAGTACTGGCTTCAATGTGATAACACCAAGTGTTTTTTGGAAGTCCAGTAATGTTGGCAACCACATTAGTCCATGTTTTACCTCCATCTTTAGTAACTTGTACATTACCGTCGTCAGTACCGGCCCAAATTACTTTTTCATTTAATGGAGACTCGGCAATTGTAAAAATAGTACAGTGCTTCTCTGCACCAGAATTGTCAACAGACAATCCACCAGATTTTTCTGTATTGTATTTTAATGCATCGTTCGTAGTTAAATCTGGTGAAATTTTGGTCCATGTACGACCCATATCTTCTGATTTATGTACGAACTGACTTCCCATATAGAAACGATCGGTTTGTTTTTTGCTTACTTCCATTGGAGCATTCCAGTTGAAACGTAATTTTGGATCACCTTTTACTGCTAATGGCTGAATCGTAATCAATTCTTGTGTATCCGTATTGTAGCGCCAAACATTTTCAGCACCTTGCATTTCGCTGTAAATAATATTTTTGGTTGGATGTTTGATTACTCTGAAACCATCACCTTGACCAATTCTTGTCCAGTCTCTAGATTCAATTCCACCTGGACTTTTTGATGGGCCGTACCAAGAACCGTTATCTTGTAAACCTCCATAAACATTAAATGGTTCTTTATCGTCGATACTTACGTGATAAAATTGAGAAACAGGAATGTTGCTAACCATTTCCATAGTATTTGCACCATCCCAACTTCTATAAACACCACCATCTGTCCCACAATACATTCTATTGCTATCATTAATATCAAAAACGATATCATGGATATCAGAATGCATGTTTCCTAGGTTTTTGAAGGTTTTTCCACCATCTCTACTAATGGATCCACTTAAACCTCCTTTTACTACAATTTCAGGGTTTTTTGGATCAACAGTAATTCTAGAAAAATAGAAAGGTCTTACCACTAATCCAAAATCACTATTCAGGTGTTTCCAATTGGCACCAGCATCATCAGAGCGATACAAACCATTCAATTCTGCTTTTTCTGTTTCAAGTACAGAATATAAGATGTTACTATTAGAAGGTGCAACAGCAATGGCTATTCTACCCAATTGACCTGCAGGAAAACCAGTGTGGATTTTGTTCCAAGTTTTCCCACCATCTACAGATTTATACAAAGCTGATTTGGTTCCTCCTGAACTGAATGACCAACCTGTTCTTCTGAATTCCCAAAAAGAAGCATACATTATGGCGCTATTTTTAGGGTCTATAATCAAATCTGAACATCCAGTTTTGTTATCTACAAAAAGAACTTTATTCCAAGTGGTTCCTCCATCTGTTGTTTTATAAATACCTCTTTCGTCACTATCTCCCCACAAGGCTCCAAGAACACCAACCCAAACAATATCGCTATTCTTTGGATCAATGATAATAGAACTAATTCGGTCAGATTTAGGTAATCCCATGTTTTTCCAGTTCTGACCTCCATCTGTCGATTTGTAGATACCATCACCCATAGAAACACTATTTCTAGTCCATGTTTCTCCTGTACCCACCCAAATGTTTTGGTCTGGTTTTGAAGGATCAATAGCTACACAGCCAATGGATTGGATATGTTCATCAAATATTGGATTAAAAGAGGCTCCACCGTCGTTACTTTTCCATACACCACCGCCAGCTGTTCCTGCAAATACGATTTTATTGTTAGTAGGATGTACTTCGAGATCGGTAATTCTACCACTCATTAAAGCAGGGCCAATATGTCTTGCTTGCATGTCACCAAAAAGTTCTTTGCCTTTTAGCACAATTTTATTTTGTGCTAAAGTATTTGTTGCAGATAGTAAACCTATACAAGCAACCCATATAATTGTTTTTTTCATAAAAATGCTAGTTAAAAAAAGCCCTTATTTTTCAATAAGGACTTGGGTTTGATTATATTGATGTTATTGCGCTGGGAAAACGTAAATTTTTGAATCAACAGTAGGATTTAGGATGATTTTTTTAACTTTCATCACTTGACCACCTTGATTCATTGAAAATGGAAAATAGATTCCATCCACTTCTTGATAATCACTCATAGTAGAAGTTGATTTTTGTCCTTTTGCAGGTCCTTGCTTAATTTCAGTTTCAGCTGCGATTGGTAAATTGTTTTCGGTTTCGAAAAAATAGTAAGTAACATCATCAGATTTTACACCATCAACCATGATTGGTTTTTTGGTAAATTTAATTTTATAGCATTCAGTACCTTCTTTAGTCTCTTTGCCGATAAATTCTGCAGTGTATCCTTTTGATTTGTAATCCAAAAAAGGATCAGGAAAATCTGCATTACTTAATTTAGCATTTGCTGTAGCTTCAGCATCCATTTTTTCAGCTTTCATAGTCATAAAGTTAGTGCTCCACATGGTTTCGCCGTCTGACGCCATTTGTGTTATTTCTTTTCCTTGGAAGTTAAGCTTTACAGCCATTTTTCCTCCTTTTTCTTGGAAAATTTCAACTGGAATTTCCATTCCTTGAGCGTTAGCTACCATTTCCATCTTCACACTTTTAAGTGCTTTTAGTTTTTCTGCTCCACCAATAGTGGTTATGTATTTTGAAATAATTTCATCTGCTGTTTGAGCAAATAAAGAAGCACTGCTTGTACAAAGAAAAAGTGCTAAGGCTGTCATTTTTAATGTTTTCATAATGAGTGTAATTTTGGTTTTATGATTATGTTCAAAGGGATAAGTAGGTTTTTTAGTAAAATGTTACATTTTTTTATAATTTATTTAAAAAAAAAATTAATCTATTGTCATGGCTTTAAGTTTAGATCGGTATGCTTCTAAAGCTACTGATTTTGAAATGAAACCAAAATATTTTCCATTTTGAACCACAGGCAAAAATGCTTTTCTGGTTTGTTCAAATTTATTCATCACAATTTCCATACGATCAGTTGGTGCAATTAATGCAGCTGGTGCAATCATAATTTCTTTGACCAAAGTATATTTTACACGATAGGTATTGAATATGATTTCTCTAATGTCATTAAAATGAACGACACCTAGTAATTCATTTTCTTCATTAACAACGGGAAAAATAACCTGATCTGAGTGGGAAATTAAATCCACCAAGCGTTCTAAGTTTTCGTTTGGTGAAATAGTGAGATAACTAGTGTCAATTATACTACTAGTTTCTAAAGTTGATAAAACATTAGCATCTTTATTACTGGTAAAGGCGTGTCCTTTTTTGGCTAAATTTTTCACATCCATCGAATGTTTTTCAAAGCGTTTTGAAATGGCGTAACTAGTTGATGCTACAATCATCAACGGAATCATCAGTCCATAACCACCTGTAATTTCGGCAATCAAGAAAATTGCTGTAAGTGGAGCGTGAAATAATCCACTCAAAATACCTGCCATTCCAACGATTGTAAAATTACTTACAGGCAATTTCGCTATACCAATAAGATTGAGTAAGGATGAAAAGAAAAAACCAACATAAGACCCTAAAAATAGAGAGGGAGCAAAATTTCCTCCATTTCCTCCACAACTTAAGGTAAATCCCGTAGCAAATACTTTGAGCATCATACTAGCACCAATGAATAAAAGTAATATCCAATTGTTATTGCGGAATCCTTTGAAAAGGGTGTTTTCTAACAGTTGACCAGGATCGTTTTGAGATAAAATACGGATGCTTTCATATCCTTCTCCAAAAAGTGTAGGGAATACAAAAATCAATAAAGCCAAGATACTTGAGCCCAATAAAGCCTTTTTGTAAACAGAAAGTTTTGAAATATGAAAATAGCGTTCTATTTTTTGAAAATATCTTGAATAATAAACGGAAATAAATCCTGTAAAAACGCCTAAAAAGACATAATAAATGATATTCAGATGATGAAAATGCTCTTGCTGTTTGAAGGATAGTAAGATGCTTTCATCTAATGCAACCACAGAGACCATCGCACCTGTTGCAGCGGCAATCATAATGGGTGTAAATGCAGAAATGCTTACATCCACCAACAAAACTTCTACCGCAAATAATACACCGGCTATGGGAGCGTTAAAAGCTGCCGCAATTCCTGCTGCAACGCCACAGCCAATAAGTAAAGTTCTGTCCTTGTAACTCAAATGATATTTTTGTGCATAATTGGAACCAAAAGCTGCACCAGTAATCACAATGGGACTCTCCAAGCCAGCCGAACCTCCCAGACCAACTGTTAATGAACTAGTCACAATTTGAGCATACATTTGTTTTTTGGGAATAATACTTGCTTTTTTAGCAACGGCATACAAAATTTGAGAAGTACCTTTTTCGATGCTACCTCCTAGTAATTTTTGAACCACAAAAACCGTCAGCAAAATTCCTATTATAGGCAGAATACTGTTGATGTAGTTTAGCTTTAGAATGCCATTAACATAGCTTGCAAATGTAAAAACTGAATGCGCAAACGATTTTAGGATAATAACCGCTAAACCTGCTGATATTCCTACCAATACACTTGATAAAAAAATGAATTGTTTATTAGTAAATTTACTTTGACTCCATACAATTAGTGATTCGAAGCGATTGACCACGCTAGTAATAATAGTGCTGAAATTCATAGTTTTTGTTTTTCAATAATACGTAAGGCTTCTTTTGTACTTAATGGTTTTAAATTGGTATTAATAACATAGTTTTGGACAGCTATCGGATTGATTTTACTGTATTCTCTTAGTGCCCAACCCATTGCTTTCTGAATAAAAAACTCATTGCTTTCTTTAAAGTGTTCACAAACAGCTTCTAAGATAGTAAAATTGGTATTCTTTTTATAGTCTAATTGAAATAAAAGTGTACTTCTGTTCAGCCAAATATTTGAAGCATTAGAAAATTTCTCAATCACCTTATTCGTTTGTTCAGGGAATTGAACCAAATAGCGTCCCAATAAATATTTGCTAATCGTATCGACAGAATCCCACCAAGAGTAGGTGAGCAGTAGTTGTTCTATCCACCTAATGTCATCTAAGACAAGTTTTTTGCTGCAATTCTGAATTAAAAGTTCTATTGCGCAATAATGAAATTCTCTCTGTGGTTTGTCATAAAGTTGAAGTGCCACCGTGCGAACATTTGTTTTTAAACTATCTGAATGAGCAGTATTAACCGATTTTAAAATTGCTCTTCGTTCTGGCATTGGAATACCAAAAAACTGAAAATTATTTTTCATATACGCTTCCATTGCCATACTTTGTACTGTATCTGCTTGCGCTATAAATTCTTTTTCTAAGGCTGTAATGAAATCCATAATTAAAAGCCAACCGCCGTATCGTCACCTCTAAAATCAGCTCCACCTTCAAGTTTTTTATTAGGTAAAACCAAAATAGCATCGACTTTGCCAATGACAGGAGTCGTTTTTTCATTGATGATATAGCCTTTTGTTTTTAGTTTTTCAAAAGTTGAAGTATCGAATGTTTTTGGTTCAAACGTAATTAAATCAGGCAACCACTGATGATGAAAACGAGGTGCATTTACAGCTTGTTGCATATTCATTTTATATTCGTAAACATTGAGAATCGTTTGTAGAACAGAAGTAATAATAGTAGAACCACCTGGCGAACCTACTACCATAAATAATTGACCGTTTTTTTCAACGATAGTTGGGGTCATAGAACTTAGCATTCGTTTTCCTGGAGCAATACTGTTGGCTTCGTTTCCAATTAAACCAAACATATTTGGTGTTCCCGGTTTGGCGCTGAAATCATCCATTTCGTTATTGAGGAAAAAACCTAAAGCATCACAATAGTATTTTGACCCATACCCATCATTTAAGGTTGTGGTAGCTGCCACGGCATTACCAGCTGCATCTACAATAGAATAATGAGTAGTCTCGGTACTTTCGTTATAGTTCACTTTTCCTTCTTTAATTTCAGAGGACAAGGTGGCTTTTTCAAAACTAAAAGTGCTCATTCGTTGTCGTAAATAGTCATCAGCTAACAATGCTTTACTTGGGATTTTAACAAAATCGGGGTCGCCAAGATAGTGACTCCTATCTGCGTAAGCCCTGCGTTCCGCTTCTACAATTACTTGTATAGATTCTGTTGAGTTGTGTCCCATTTTAGATAAATCAAAAGGAGCAATCATTTTAAAAATTTCAGCCAAACAAATACCACCGCTACTTGGTGGAGGCATAGAGATGATTTTCAAATCCTTATATTGAAACGAAAGGGGAGTACGCCATTTGGCCTCGTATTGTCTTAAATCTTTCATCGTGATGATGCCTCCTTTTTGTTGCAAATACTGTACTAACGTTTTTGCCGTTTGTCCTTTGTAAAATTCATCGCGACCATTTTTTGCGATTCGTTTTAGCGTTGCTGCTAGAGCGGGATATTTTATGGTATCTTTTTCTTTAAAAGGTTGTGCAAACAAGGTTTGATTACCGTTCACTTTTATAATGGCTGCACGATAATCGTTTAATCGGAGTTCTTGTTTGCGCGTAACTATAACCCCTTTTTCTGCCAAAGCAATTACAGGTTTTAGTATTTCCGACATAGGCAGACTTCCCAGTTTTTTATGAACGGCAAAAACACCAGCGATGGTTCCCGGAACGCCAATAGCCAAAGGTGATTCTGTGCTTTTACCTTTAATGACATTACCTTCTTTATCCAAAAACATCGTTTTATGAGCTGCCAAAGGTGCTTTTTCTCTATAATCCAAAGAACCAATTTCGCCATTTGCTTTGCGATACACCATAAATCCACCACCGCCTAAATTTCCCGCATACGGATAAGCAACTGCCAAAGCCAATTCGGTAGCCACCATAGCATCAAAAGCATTGCCGCCTTTTTGCATAATTTCTACACCTATTTTAGACGCTTCTTCTCTTGCAGACACCACCATAGCTTTGTCTGCGATTAGACCAGTTTGCGCCCGGACATTTTCACTCAAAAAACTACAGAAAATAAAAAGAAAAAGAAATTGAAAAATTTTCATATAGGTAAAAGTTATTTATTAGTTGTCATATATGGTGTCGCCTTTTATTTATCGGTGTTTGTTTTCAACAAACCTGTTGTTAATGGCGATTTCATAGTTGTTGCATTTTTAGGGTAACTTGTTCTTGTAAGTCTTTGAAAAAGATAGTGAACTCTTCTTCAAATTCGGGATAAAATTCAACCAATTCATTAGAGGAAAACCTCATTTTGGATTCGTTTTTGGTTCTATTATCCATCTGTGTCAAAATCCGACCAATTCCTTCTACTGTTTGATAACTCAATAACCAATTGTGTTCTATTAGGTAAGGCATCATACCTTTGGTTCTTTCGGATAGAATATCGTAATTGTCTCTTAACGATTGATAAAAAGTTTCGGTAAAATCCTCTAGATTTTCATCAGAATAAGTACTCCAATTTTTGGCCAAAAAATGGTCGTAAAACAAATCAACAATCACTCCAGCATAGTGATGGTATTTGGAGTGCAGTCTTTGTGTACTCTTTCTAAAAACAGGATGCGCATCCGTATAAGTATCAATAAAACGATGTAAACGAATGCCTTTTTGTATGGACAAAGGGAAGTGCTCGTACTGTTTTCCACGAATGCCATCGGCCATAAAATTGCCTATTTTGAGTAATTCATCATCACCCGATAGAAAAATGTGCGCGAGAAAGTTCATTGTTTTGCTTTGACTATTTTCAAAGATACAAACTTTAAAAAGCCTCACAATAGAAGCCTCATTTTCCTTAACTAAAAACTTTTCGTTGGAAAGACTATAAGCCCATCCAACTTTTTTATATTTGTAGCTATAACCAAATTGAAATAAAATGACATTAATCAAATCAATATCAGGTATCCGAGGAACCATTGGAGGAAAAGTTGGTGACAATTTAACCCCTGTAGATGCAGTAAAATTTGCTTCGGCCTACGGAACTTGGTTAAAAAAACATAGCAATAAAGAAAAAAATACCGTTGTAATTGGTAGAGATGCTCGTATTTCTGGACCTATGATTCACAATTTAGTGGTGAATACCTTATTAGGGTTAGGCATTGATGTAATCGACTTAGGATTGTCCACGACACCTACCGTTGAAGTAGCAGTTCCAATGGAAAAAGCCGATGGCGGAATTATATTGACCGCGTCACATAATCCAAAACAATGGAATGCTTTGAAGCTTCTCAATGAAAAAGGCGAATTCTTAAGTGGTGCTGATGGCGAGAAAATATTAGAAATTGCCGAAGCGGAAGCTTTTGATTTTTCAGACGTGGATAGTTTGGGAGAAATCACAATCAATGATGCTTATATGGATATTCATATCGATGAAGTGTTGAACTTACCATTAGTGGATATTGAGGCAGTAAAAGCGGCCAACTTCAAAGTGGTAGTCGATGGTGTAAATTCATCTGGCGGAATCATCATCCCAAAATTGTTAGATCAAATGGGGGTTGAAGTAGTAAAATTGTACTGCGAACCCAATGGTCATTTCCCACACAATCCTGAGCCGTTAAAAGAACATTTAACGGATATTTCAGCTTTAGTGGTCGAAGAAAAAGCACATTTAGGAATCGTCGTTGATCCAGACGTTGATCGTTTGGCTTTCATTTCTGAGGATGGCGAAATGTTTGGCGAAGAGTATACTTTGGTAGCTTGTGCGGATTATGTGTTGAGCAGAACTCCGGGTAACACGGTTTCGAATATGTCTTCTTCAAGAGCGTTGCGCGATGTAACTGTTGCTCACGGCGGCAGCTACGAAGCGAGTGCAGTAGGAGAGGTGAATGTAGTGGAATTAATGAAAAAAAATAACGCTATCATCGGAGGTGAGGGCAATGGTGGAATCATCTATCCTGAATTGCATTACGGTCGCGATAGCTTGGTGGGTGTGGCTTTGTTTTTGACGCATTTGGCCAATAAAAAGATGAAAGTTTCTGAGTTGCGTGCTTCGTATCCAGAATATTATATGAGTAAAAACAAAATCGAGTTGACACCTCAAATTGATGTGGATGCAATTTTGGTAGCGATGACCGATAAGTATAAATCAGAAAACATCACGACCATTGACGGAGTGAAAATTGATTTTGCCGAAAATTGGGTACACCTAAGAAAATCAAATACAGAACCAATTATCCGTATTTATACCGAGGCAGCTACACAACAATTGGCAGACGATTTAGCGTTACGTATCATAGACGAAATCAAAGCAGTCGCTGGAATCTAATATAACAAGTTGAGTTTTTAGGACCAACGCATTAGGCTAATCAGGAAACAGGAATCCCGCTATCCGCTATATCTTTGTTTTTTAAAGAAAAAAACAAAGGATGTCGCTCCTATCGGGGGTAAAGTGCTACAACTGGCTTTTTTGGTTTCATTTTTTAGCTTCATATATTAATTAAAACCTTTTCAGTTGTATTGAAAAGGTTTTTCTTTTTAGTGTTAAAACTAAAATCAATTCTACGTTTTCAATCAAATACAATATATTTGCAATCAAATGAAAGATATAATGACAAATAGCAGAAAAGAGACGGCTTTAGAACAGTATTTTCAACAATTTCGCAAAAATATTATCGGAATTGAGCAAGAATTTGAATCTCCATTTGGACGAAAAAAAATTATCTACACTGATTGGACTGCAAGCGGAAGATTATATCGCCCCATCGAAGAAAAATTGATGAATGCCTTCGGACCATTTGTCGCTAATACGCATACAGAAACTACCGTTTCTGGAACGGCTATGACCAAAGCGTATCATCACGCTAGAAATATCATAAAGCAACACGTTAATGCCAATCAAAATGATGTTTTAATCACAGATGGTACAGGTATGACTGGCGTTGTGAATAAATTTCAACGTATCTTAGGGATTAAAGTTCCTGAAAACCTAAAAGATTTTGTAGCTATTCCAGCCGAGAAAAAACCAGTAGTTTTTATTTCTCATATGGAGCACCATTCCAATCAAACTTCTTGGTTAGAAACCATTGCCGATGTTGAAGTGATTCCTTCAACGGAAGACGGACTTTTTTCTTTAGATAATCTAAAAGTATTACTCGAAAAATATAAAGAGCGAACACTAAAGATTGCTTCAATTACTTCTTGTTCTAATGTTACAGGTATTCGCACACCATATCACGAGGCTGCCAAAATGATGCATCAGCACAATGGAGTTTGTTTTGTAGATTTTGCTTGCTCAGGTCCCTACGTTTCCATCGATATGCATCCTGAGGATGAGGAGGCGTATTTAGATGCTATCTTCTTTTCACCGCACAAATTTTTAGGTGGACCAGGCACTTCTGGAGTATTGGTTTTTAATAAAAAATTGTACAACAATATGGTGCCGGATTGCCCAGGTGGTGGAACCGTATCGTGGACAAATCCATGGGGTGAACATAAATATATTGACAATATTGAAGACAGGGAAGATGGAGGAACGCCAGGCTTTTTACAAGTCATAAAAACAGCTTTGGCCATTCAGTTGAAAGACGAAATGGGTATTGACAATATTTTGAAACGCGAACACGAAATTGTGGACTATGTTTTTGATTCATTACAAAATGTTCCCAATATTAAAATTTTGGCTGGACAACATCAAGAACGATTGGGCGTGATTTCGTTTTTTATTGATGATTTGCATTTTAATCTAGGAGTAAAACTTCTCAATGATCGTTTCGGAATCCAAACAAGAGGAGGATGTAGTTGCGCAGGAACTTACGGGCATTTTTTACTGCACGTAGATCAAGAAACGTCTCATAAGTTGGTTAACGAAATAAGTTTAGGAGACTTAATCCGCAAACCAGGATGGATCAGAATGTCAATTCATCCGACTACAACTTCGGCTGAAATAGAATATGTTTGCAATGCTATTAAATCTTTAGCCGAAAACCATAAAGAATGGGCGTTAGAGTATCGTTATGATTCAGAAACCAATGAATTTATTCATCAGCAAGCAACTTCTTTCGAAAATACATTAGTTGAAAAATGGTTTGCTATGTAGACTTTAAATTATTCTTATAAAAAAAAACTCATTACAGTTCGTAATGAGTTTTTTTTATAGACTAACGCTTGTGTTTCCATCTTTTATGTGTCCACAAATAATATTCTGGTGCATCTAAAATTTGCTGCTCTACCATTTTCAAAAATCGCTCGGTGATTTCAAAATCAGGTACACTTCTCGCATCAGATGATAAATCAATAAAAGTAGCTTCGTAAAAACCTCTTTTTACTTTTTTTACATCAACAAATAGTACATTCATATCGTAACGCTTGGCAAGCATTTCGGCACCAGTGTGAACAGGAACTTCAACTCCCATAAAAGTGTGCCAGTGAAAAGCGCGATCTAATTTAGGCGATTGATCACTTACCAGACCATACATACACATTTTACCGCTCTTTTGATTTTCACGCATCATTGGTATAGCTTGTTTTGTTTCTGCCAATTCAGCATTAAATTTGGATCTAATATCACGAACTAATTGGTCAAAATATTTATTACCAATTTTTTTATAAACACCAATACCAAAAAAAGCCGTTTGATCATTAAGCGTCATTAACCATTCCCAGCTTGCATAATGTGAAGTCAATAAGGCTACACTTTTTCCTTTTTTTTCAAAATCTTTTACCAATTCGATATTGGTTATTTTAAAACGCTTGTCCATTTCGTCTTTAGAGATAGATAATGTTTTTACCATTTCTAAAAACAAATCACATAAATGATGGTAGAATTTCTTTTCTACAACAAGTCGTTCTTGTTCAGTTAAATGCGGAAGCGCCAGAGCTAGGTTCTCACGGACTGTTTTTTTACGGTAGCCAATTAATCGATAAACAATGATGTAAATAAGATCTGAGAACCAATAAAAAACACGAAAAGGGAGTATAGAAATAATCCAAAGAATTGGAAAAACTATGATATAAACCAGAAACTGCATGCTAGATTTTTTATGCAAATATAGCCCAAAAAAGGAAACAATTTAATGTTGGCACAACTAGGGTTTAAAAATGTAAGATTACTATCTTTACCATTATATATAAAAAGTTTACTATGAATATGATTTTGCTAGTCCTTATTTTGGCTAATGTGGTAATAAGTTACAAAGGTTGGAATGACCTTTATTTCTTTAGAAAATACGAATTCCATATAGGAAGTATTCGAGCAGGTGAACAAATCCGAATGTTGACTTCTGGTTTTCTACATGTAGATGCTTCTCATCTTATTTTTAACATGCTTACGTTGTATTTTTTCGCCCCAGTAGTAATAGGCTTTTTAGGGACTTTTTCCTTTGTTTTGGTGTATTTTGGAAGTTTGGTTTTTGGAAGTTTACTTACGATGTCTTTTCACAAAAACGACTACAGTTATAGAGCTGTAGGAGCTTCAGGTGCCGTTACAGGGGTGTTGTATTCTGCTATTTTATTGCAACCTGATATGATGTTGGGATTGTTCTTTGTAATTCCAATTCCAGCGTATCTTTTTGGTATATTGTACTTGTTCTATTCTATCTACGGAATGAAAGCTCAAAATGATAATATTGGTCATACGGCACACTTTGGTGGGGCTGTTGGGGGTTATGTGATCACTTTGGTAAAAGAACCGCAGTTATTGGTTGAACACACTTTGATGGTGATTCTTTTGGCGATTCCAATTGTTCTTTTGTTTATTTTAGAAAAAAGAGGAAAATTATAATGGCATTACTTTTGTAATTAGTATTAGATATAAATTCATACATTAATAATTAAATAGTATTCTTATGAAAAAAGTACTTATCCTATTGTTTATCTTTTCAGTGTTTGTAGTTCAGGCTCAAGACACTAAACCCATTCCTCAAATTAGCGTGAATGGAGAAGGGAAAGTAAAAGTAACGCCAGACCAAGCAGCAATTGTAATAACAGTTGAGACAAAAGGAGCCAATGCTAAAGATGTTAAGAAAGAAAATGACCAAAAAGTTGAAGCTGTTCTAAAGTTTATAAAAAAAATAAACTTACCTACAGAAGACTACAAGACTCGTCGTATTGCGCTAAACCCACAATATGAATATGAATCTAAAAAGCGTTCGTATAATGCTAGTCAAACCATTGAAATTTTATTGAAAGATTTGACTAAATATGATGGTTTAATGGAGGGCTTGGTAGATGCAGGAGTTAACCGTATTGATGGTGTTACGTTTCAATCATCAAAATTAGCGCAATATCAAGCTGAAGCTCGAAAATTAGCGATGAAGGATGCCAAAGCTAAAGCTGATGATTTCGTGTCTGTATTGGGACAAAAAGTAGGTAAAGCGTTAATGATATCTGATAATTCTCAAAATTACTATCCGTCACCAGCTCCAGTATATGCAATGAAGGCCACTATGAGCGATGATGCTGAGTCTACGCCGAGAGAAACTTTAGCCATTGGAGAAATTGCAATTGTAGTAAATGTTAGCGTAAGTTTTATTTTAGAATAAACCAGAATTTTGTATAAATAAAAAGTCCCGATGCAAATCGGGACTTTTTTTGTGGGGAGAGCAGGATTCGAACCTGCGAAGTTTTCACAGCAGATTTACAGTCTGCCCTCGTTGGCCGCTTGAGTATCTCCCCAAGACTCATAAGCTGTTGCTTATTGTGCTAACCGAGTGCAAATATAAGAACACTTTTGAGTTCTCCAAATTAAAAATACACTTATTTTTCGGATATTTTTTAATGTATTGGTAGTGAATAAAATAAAAAAATCTCCCTCGTGGAGATTTTTTTATTTTTAAGTAGTTTAGACTATTTTTTTGCTAAAAGTTCCACTACTTTGGCTTTTAGAGCAGCGCCATTTAATCCTTGTGCTACAATATTTCCTGAAGCATCTAGGACAAAAGTAGCTGGAATGGCTTCTACTTTGTATTGTTTTGCAATTGGCTCATCCCAAAATTTTAAATTTGAAACTTGTGTCCATGCTAGTCTATCTTTTGCAATTGCTTCTTTCCAAGCTTTTGCTGATTTATCTAAGGAAACGCCAATGATATTTAATCCTTTTGCGTGTAACTCTTTGTATAAAGCTACCATATTTGGATTTTCTTTCCGACATGGAGGACACCATGAAGCCCAAAAATCAACTATAGTAACTTTGCCTAAGCTTTGTTTTAAGCTGATCACTTTTCCTTGCGGATTAGGCGCAGAAAAGTCGGCTCTTCATTTTGCTGAACCTGGAGCTGCAGGTGCTGTAGGAGTAGCGCCTACAGAAGGTGCTTTCATTTCAGTCAAACGAGCTTTGATTGCTTTACCTGGTTTGGTGTTTTTTAAAGTTTCCTCTAAACTTTCGTATAGTTTCTCTGCTTTTTTAACATCTGTAGATGGGTCATTTAACATTCCTTGAACGATCAATGCACTAATGAATGATTTTGGGTGAGTTTCTGCATAAGAAACATATTTCGTTTTTGATGCAGTGCTAACTTCTTGTTGTATAGTCATGAATTCTTTCATCAAGCTGTTGATAACGGCTGTATCTTTTTTAGCTTGAGCGTCATTCATTTTTTGCGTATTAGCTGTTTGGAAATCCACTAATTTCTTTTGAACTTTTGTGATTTCTTCATTGAAAGTAGCATACTCATCATTGTTGTAAGTACCAGAAATTTTAGATTTTTGAAGTGTGTCTTTGTTGATCACGATTTCAATAGATCCGTTTTCTAGGATGAATGGTAATTTTCCTTGAATTCCTTCAACAGTAATTAAATGGAATGCTGGTTCAGTAGCTTTACCTTCAATTTCAAATTTACCATTTTCAACTTTTACAGTATCAATAGCAATTACTCCAAGTTTCTCATCTTGGCTTTCTAAAATAATGGTTTTTCCGTTTTCAATTCCTTTGGCTGTACCAGAAATTGTGTAGGAAGTTTTGTTGCATGAGAACAATACAACAGAAGCAGATAATAATAAAATGACTTTTTTCATTTTTGAGTTATGTTATTAGATTTTGTTTGCAAAAGTATTTAAATTTATAAATTACGCACACTATTGCACCCTAAATTTTTGTTATAGTCTTATTTTTTTAAGGAACATTTAAAAACTAAATAGAAAAGCACTCAAAATGAGTGCTTTTCTATACTATTTTTAAGAGTAATTAGTCTTGATTGATAGTTTTTCTCCAAGTGAACGCATTAAGAATGTGTCTTTTGGCAAAACGACCTGGTGAATCAGCATTGACCATTTTTACGTAAGTTGCTTTTGGTACACTAATGTATTCATATACACTTCCGTTAGAAAAATTGATAATCAATCTTCCTTCTACAAATTTGTAGTCAGTAATGGTTGATGTAGCAATAGTTTCAGTATATTCTGGTAAATTTTGTTTGATAGTCTCTGGATTGATGCTTACTAAGAAATGGTAAGCTTCAATGATTTTTTTACTGTTTTCTTCAGCAGCTTTTAATCCTTCTTCATCGCCTTGGAATTTATCAGGATGCGCATCTTTCATCGCATTGCGATAAATAGTTTTTAACTCTTTAAGGTCTACGTTTTTGTCTACATTCAGTAGTTTGCGGTATTCAACGATTTTTTTCATAAATAAGGTAACTTATTGTCTTTTAATGTGAAGTAATGAATTAGAATTCAGAATTGACAAATTTTTTGCAAAGGTACACTTTTTTTTATCTTTTTAGTTTCGGACCAAAAAAAAATCAAAAACTAGCTAAAGTTTTTGATTTACAGTGTTTTGAAAAATAGTCTATTGTTCAGGCTTCATGTTAGCTTTGTCAAAATTCCTTGATTTTTTGGGGTATTTATCATAACTTTTATCACTTGGGTTTTCGATTACTGTTTTGATCGTGATAATATCACCCAATTTATATTGCAAAGCCATTTTGTAGTCTAATAAATAAGGGCCACAAAAGAAATTTTTGTCTTCATCTTGTTCCACTATTCCAGTGTGTATTCCTTTTTTTAACATTTTACTTGGTATTCCTTTTTCCATGATCCTGAAACTTCAAATTTATAAAGGGCAAAGATACATAATAATTATGGCTATTATTTGGGGTTTGGTTATTCTGCTTACCTTTGTGGCTATGAAAAACGTTTTTCGACCCGCACCGCAATCTTTTAAAAATACTTTTTGTGTTTTTTATGAGGTTGCTTTGGAGCAAATTGAGGGATTGGTTTTACAATATCATAGCACATCAGGAAGTAAGTACTATTATACTCCAGAAGGAATGTATCGTTTGTCTAATCATTGGGGACGATTTGCGAATAGTAAATGGCGTTTGGAACCCTTGGAACCCGCCACTAGCTCTAAATTTAAAGTGGGATTTGCGCGTTGGGAGGTTTTTTATCCAGATAATGCCGAGGAAAAACTGTATTATTTAGCAGCAGATTATGCTAAGCGAACCGTAAATTACCAACACAAACAAAATCCAGATTACGATCAAAAAGCAGTACTTCGCACTAGTTTTGAGACTACCAAAAAAATCAAACAAATTCGGAATTTGTTCGAATTGACCAATTGGGCGAAATATTTTGATTATGAAGATATAGACGAATTAAGGAAAAGAATAATCGAGCAAATTATATACACCGATCGCTCGCTTGAAGAAATAAAACGTAGCATACAATGGGAAGAAACAACGAAAGAAACATAAAAAAACACAACGATAAGTTGCATAAAGCCCAAGATAAGGCCAAGAAGGCAGCTATGGAGCGCAAAGAGAAATTGAAAGAAATCGTAAAAAAGTTTAATGCAGACCAAGCGTCTAAAAATGAATAATATGAGCCAGAATCCGTTTGACCAATTGAAAATACAAGTGCAAGAAATCATTGACTTGATGGCACAAAAACAAAATCGTGAAGCCAATAACAAATTGACTGAAGTAAGTGAGGCTTTGGACGAACTTTTAGATCATTCTGATGAAGACGAAGATTTAATCGAAATCAGTAAATATCAAGTGTTGCTGAATCAGTTGTTTCAGAAAATAAATCCAGAGGATGAACAATAGTGTTTGTCCTTGTGGCTCTGGAGTAGCCTTTATGCAATGTTGTGAAAAATACATTTTAGGCTACGAAACCGCTCCAACCGCTTTGGCTTTGATGCGGTCCAGGTATAGTGCTTATGTGGTTAAAAATGCAGATTATTTGATAGCAACTACACACGAGAGCACAAGAAACCTTTTTTCTAAAGATGAAATTTTGCGTTGGGCTAGCGAAAACCAATGGCAAAAATTAGAGATTATTTCTTTTGAGGAAACCATAGTTGAATTTCAAGCGTTTTTCAGAGGTCCTGATGCCAAAGATTACATTCATCACGAACGCTCTACTTTTGAAAAAGTGAAAGGACATTGGTATTATATAGATGGCGTTTTTTTCGAAACTTAGCCGTTTTTTTTGCTAAATTTAGGAGTTACATTCTAAAACAAATGCCTTATGTTACACTACAGCCGTTTACTTTTTGTGATTGTATTGTTTTTGGGTTGTAAAACTGCCATCAATGTTCCAGTCGATACTTCTTTGAACACGAAACCAACCAAGGCCTATCAGGAGCAAATAGAAAATATAGAGCAAGGAATTTATTTTCGAGCAATGGGGAATGAACCCGGGTGGAGTTTGAAAATTAGTGCTACACAGATTGAGTTTACTTCTTTATTACCCGATTTTAAGTTATTTACTGCGCCTCATGTTGATCCGATAAGAGCAATGGACGCCAATGTGAAAACCTATCGATTGACTACTTCTACAGGAACGGCAGTCATCACCATTGAGCAACAAAAATGCACCAATACAATGTCTGGCCAAGAATTGCCTTATACTGTTCGTATTGAAATGACGAACAATTCTAATACCTCCAAAACTTTTTCAGGTTGTGGGTATTATGTGATTGATGCTAGGCTACACGATATTTGGGTATTGGAAAAAATGAACGGTGAGAATGTTTCATTAAATAAATTTGCCAAACAATTACCTTATATTGAGATAAACAGCACCAACGGAACGTTTATGGGATATGCTGGATGCAATCGTATGAATGGAACTGTTTTTTTTGAAAAAGGCATTTTACGTTTCACAAATGTAAGTACTACTGAAATGGCTTGTGAAGCTCAAAATAGAGAGAGTGAGCTGCTACATTCTTTAGAAAGTAGTACGACCTATCAGATTTCAAATATGCGCTTAACACTTACTAATCCTTCTGGTATTGAATTGGTTTTTAAGAAAGTAGATTAGCAGTACAATCTTGTTTCTTGCTTTTAACTAAAAATTAATAAACGTTAGACCAGTCACCGCTACAAAATACTGTACTTTTAAAATTGTAAATAGTATACGTAATGTATTGGTGTTTTGTGTTTACAAATTATCCAATTGTTACTCTTTAGCCCCGGCAGTAGCGGCATCCTTTTTCTTTTTTCTTTAAAAAGAAAAAGATATAGCGGATGACGGGACGATGCTGGCTAAAAAGCCCATTGTTACTGCTCCTAAATTAGGAGGTAGCCATAATTAAAAGTATAAATTCATAATCCAATTTTGTTGTTTGCGATGAAAAACCAAAACCGTGCTGGATTTTATTTTAAGACCTACGAAGCGCCATTTCAGTCGCCGTTTGATCGATTGTTCCCTATTTTTAAAGAATTAATTACGCATACTTCGGGCGATTTTGACGAAGCGATTGCTTGGTTACGCGAATTGGACAAGGAGTATAAATTGACCGATTCTAGTTATACTATCGATGATTTTATTGAAGATTTAAAGAAAAAAGGGTACATCCGTGAGGAATTGAAAGACGACGGCACAACAGGAACGGGTATTACGGCCAAAACCGAACGCGCCATCCGACAGCAAGCGCTGGATACCATTTTTGGTACTATGAAACGCTCGGGGAATGGCAATCATAAAACGAAACATAGCGGAAATGGCGATGAACATACGGGTGAGTTTCGAGAGTTTCATTTTGGAGACAGTTTGGAACGTATTTCGCTCACAGAAAGTTTGCGCAATGCCCAAATCAATAATGGGGTTGCCGATTTTAAACTCACGGAAAACGACTTGGTGGTCGAAGATACCCAATACAAAGCCCAAATGAGTACGGTTTTGATGATTGATATTAGCCACAGTATGATTTTGTACGGCGAAGACCGCATCACGCCTGCCAAAAAAGTAGCGATGGCATTGGCCGAATTGATTACAACACGCTATCCAAAAGATACTTTGGATATTTTGGTTTTTGGAAATGATGCTTGGACGATTGCGATTAAGGATTTGCCGTATCTAAAAGTCGGACCTTATCATACTAATACTGTTGCGGGTCTGCAATTGGCAATGGATTTACTCCGAAGAAAACGCAACACCAACAAGCAAATTTTTATGATTACCGACGGGAAGCCAAGTTGCGTGCGGGAGAAAGATGGCTCGTATTATATGAATAGTAATGGCTTAGACCAATACATTGTAGACAAATGCTACACTCAGGCACAACAAGCCAGAAAATTACACATTCCTATCACCACTTTTATGATAGCGAATGATCCGTATTTGCAAAAATTCGTGACTTATTTTACCGAAGCCAATCAAGGAAAAGCCTTTTATACGGGTTTGAAAGGATTGGGTGAAATGATTTTTGAGGATTATGAAGCGAATAGGAAGAAGCGTATTAGGTAATTGTCGGTTATCAGTTATGAGTTATGAGTTTAATAGAGCAAGCATAAATTAAGATCAAAATAAAAATACCATCAATGAAGGATATAACAACTTTAGGCGCATTAAAACAATCGGGTTATCAGCCAAGAACGATTAAAGAAGAATTGCGCGATAATTTGAGGAAGAAATTGCAAGCGGGTATTCCGACTTTTGAAGGGGTACACGGATTTGAAAATTCGGTGATTCCAGAGTTGGAACGCGCTATTTTGTCGAAACACAATATCAATTTGTTAGGGCTTCGCGGTCAAGCGAAAACGCGTTTGGCTAGAAAAATGGTCGAATTATTGGATGAGTACATTCCATTTGTGGCGGGTTCTGAGATTAATGATGATCCTTTCCGCCCGATTTCTCGTTACGCCAAGGATTTGATTGCCGAGTTAGGAGATGCAACGCCCATAGATTGGTTACCAAGAAATGAGCGTTTTTATGAAAAATTAGCGACGCCAGACGTAACAGTAGCTGATTTGATTGGTGATGTCGATCCTATTAAGGCGGCGAATCTAAAATTGTCGTATGCTGATGATCGTGTGATTCATTTTGGTATGATTCCAAGAGCGAATCGCTGTATTTTCGTCATCAATGAATTACCCGATTTGCAAGCTCGAATTCAAGTAGCGTTGTTTAATATTTTGCAAGAAGGCGATATTCAAATTCGAGGATATAAGTTAAGAATGGCTTTGGATATGCAGTTTGTTTTTACCGCCAATCCAGAAGATTACACCAATCGTGGCAGTATTGTTACGCCATTGAAAGACCGTATTGGCTCTCAAATTTTAACCCATTATCCAGAAACTATTGCCATTGCTCGCACCATCACGCAGCAAGAAGCCAAACTTGAAAACAGTCAAACCGATGTGGTGTATGTTCCTGCTTTAGCCAAAGATTTGTTGGAACAAATTAGCTTTGAAGCGCGAGATAGCGATTTTATTGATCCCAAAAGTGGCGTGAGTGCTAGAATGAGTATCACGGCCTACGAAAATCTGATTAGTACGGCTGAACGACGTGCTTTAAAAGCAGGAGAAAGCACAACATCAGTTCGTTTGTCTGATTTTATGGGCGTGATTCCTGCCATAACCGGAAAAGTAGAATTGGTTTATGAAGGGGAACAAGAAGGTGCTGCGGTGGTAGCCCAACATTTGATCAATGATGCGATTCGTACGTTTTTCCCGGGCTATTTTCCTAAGATTGAAAAATTGGAAAAACAAGGAGAAAAAACAGCTTATACCGATACTTTAGAATGGTTTTTTGCCGAAAGTGGTTTTGAATTATTGGATGATGCCACGAATTCGGAGTATCAAACTATTTTGGATAGTGTTACACCATTAGAAGTCATCATCAAAAAATACCAGCCTCAATTACCTAAGGAGGATTATTATTTTATGAAAGAATTCTTGTTGTGGGGCTTGGCTTCGTATAAAAAGTTGAGCAAAGATCGTTTTTCCGAAGGGTATCAGTTCAAGGATCCGTTTGGGAGTTACATCAGTAAATTATAATTTTTATTAGGGGGAAAGCAGAAAACTTTCCCCTTTTTTATACACTGAAAATTTGCTACAGAATCATTATTTTTGAGCCCTAATTCATAGCTATGCTCTTTTTAATTCTAAGTATTGTTTGCAGTGTTACCGTGGGTGTACTTTTCAAATGGTTCAGAAACCACCAAGCGTTCAACAGTAAAGCCATTATTGCGACCAATTATGCGATTGCCTTGTTGCTGTGTTACTTTTGTTTTCCACCTCAATTTAGTACGCTAGTTGAGCAAGCCCCGTGGCCGTTGTATCTCGCTCTTGGTCTCTTGTTGCCTGGCGTTTTTCTATTGCTTTCACAATCCATTCAACATATAGGTATTGTCAAAACTGATGCCGCTCAGCGCTTGTCGTTGTTTATTCCGTTACTAGCTTCTTGGTTGCTTTTTGGCGAGCAATTTAGCACACTCAAAGTATTGGCTTTCGGGGTGGGATTTCCAGCCTTGCTGTTTATTTTATCTAAGCCTACCGCGAATAGCAATTCCAATTGGGGTTATCCCGCTATGGTGTTGCTGGGTTTTGGAGTCATCGATATTTTGTTCAAACAAATCGCCTTGCAAACCCAACTGCCATTTACCACCTCGCTTTTGGTCATTTTTGCGTTGGCTTTGGTGATGATGAGTGGAGTAGTGGGCAACGAAATTTTCATTCAACGCCAAAAAATTGCGGGTATCAATGCTCTTTGGGGAGTCGCTGTAGGCGTTTTTAATTTTGGAAACATCTATTTTTACCTCAAGGCGCATCAAGCTTTTTCCGAAAATCCGTCCACAGTTTTTGCAGGAATGAATATGGGAGTTATTGTGTTAGGTAGTCTCATTGGCGTATTGATTTTTAAAGAAAAACTTTCCCAGAAGAACTATTTTGGCCTATTCTTGGCATTATTAGCCATTATCCTCCTAACGTATGCACAATTAAAGGGATAATACTTTGTAGGAGCACCACTTCTTTGCTCGCCACAAGAGTTGTCCCGCTCTTCGCTTCAATCTTTATTGCCGAACCCCGGCAACAAAGGATTTCCACTACAATCGGGGCTAGGCGAGTACGTTTTGTTTTCATAACAAAAAGACAGCAACATCCATTTAAGAATGTTTCTGTTTTAAATTAGATTGAGCATTAGCAATCTACTATAACTATATTATTTTATCATTTTATATTTTTTAGAAGAGTTCAGTGTATCGGTTTATATATTGTATAACTATTCATTGAACTTCGTTTTCTTGTTTAAAATATTCCGTGAGCTCTTGCTTTTACTGAATAATTCAGTTTCGCTTCGAGGCCAAATGTTTTCTGGGTTTAAGAATCTTCATTTTTTGAATAAAAAAAAATATTTTTTAGGAACAAAAATTCTAATCTTACTCTAAAATGAGTTTGACGTTATCACTAATCCTAGATGTATATTGATAATAATGGTAAATTTTTGTCTTATTTTTAATGTATTTATTTTTTTTAACTTAAAAAAAATAACATTATTTAATTTTATTTTTTATTGTGATATTATTTTATGTAAATTAGCGTAATCGATTACATTATTATTGCAATAATTAAAAATTAGTAAATTCTATTTAGAATTTAATTTAACAACCTTAAAAATTAAATTATGAAACATTTAAAAATTGCAACCCTTGCGTTGCTGAGTATGCTTTTAGGAAGCTGTGAAAAAGATGTATTGGAAACTTCAGGAAATGAAGAATTACTAGTTACATCGGAATCTTCTTTAAGTCAAAAGAATTCAACTGTAACTACTTTAGCTGCTCTTAAAAGCGCTGTAAGTAGTGCAGTTGCAGGAGATGTAATAACAATAAGTGGAACTATAAAGTTAGACGGAACACTAACTTTGAGCAAAAATGGTACTTCAAGTTCTAAAATTACTTTTCAAGGGGGGGTTATTGATTGTTCAGGAGTACCAGGGACAGGTCGTGGCGTAGCTTTAACGGGTAGTTATTGGATTGTTAGAGATATGACAATCAAAAATGCACCAGACAATGGATTAATTTTACAAAATGGAGGTTTTAATACTGTGTCTAATGTGAAAACGCTCACAAACAAAGACACTGGGTTGCAAATCGCAAATGGATCACATGACAACTTAATAACGGGTTGTTATTCTGCAAATAATAATGATACTGCTAATGGCGGTGAAAATGCAGATGGTTTTGCTTGCAAACAAACTGGAGGAAAGAATAACAAATTTGAAGGTTGTACAGCAGAGAGTAATTCAGATGATGGGTGGGATTTGTATGAACAACCATATACGGTTATCATCAATAAATGTATAGCAAAAACAAATGGGAAAGGAGCTAATGGAGATGGTAATGGATTCAAATTAGGTAGTGCCGGACAAAAAATACCTCATACCGTTACAAATTGTACAGCTACGAATAATAAAAAAAATGGTTACGATGGTAATGGAAACACTGGAAAAATTACCATTACAGGAAGTGGTGGTTCTGGAAATGGACAATCATTGTTCTCCAGGATTTTTTAATCATTGCTGTTAAAAGTGTCTAGTCCTGAAAAAGTGATACAGGATTAATAAAAAATAAAAGTACAATTTTAGACAGTAGCAAGCTCAGGTTTGCTACTGTTTTTTGTTTTATAGGTTCTCATTTTAATTTTGTTTTGGTGATG
>NZ_JBCGDP010000025.1:0-54464 GCF_038739875.1 Flavobacterium polysaccharolyticum | reverse complement strand
TTTTAGGTAGCTTTAGTTTTTTAGAAGGTATAAGAAAGATTCAATGAAAATCCTCTTCCTCTTTTGAAACTCTCCAGAAGCAAAGAGCTCTCGTTGATGGTAAATCGATTTTCATTTCCTAATTCCATCTTGTATAATGGATTTAAAAGATTATCGATGGCAAATTTAGCATCTATGTTTTTGGTTAACTTACTAGACCAAACAAAGTCTAATTTATGAAATGGTTGTTCATAGATGTTATCCATTCCTGCTGAACCTACTGCGAAAATTCTAGGACCAAATACACCATATACTAATGAAATAGAGTTTTTCATTACTTCGTTAAATTCAAAATCGTATTTCAAATCTGAATTGATAATCCATTCTGAAGCACCTTGTAATTTTCTACTTGGATTGTTCTCTAAAGAAGTGTTTCCAAAGTTTACTTTTACATCCGTTTTCATTAATGAAGTGTTTAATCCGAATGAAAAATTAGCTAAAGTAGGGGAAATTCTTTCTAATTGCAATAGCATTTCAATTTCTGCTCCATACAATAATGCTTCTTTTGAGTTTTGGTAGGTCATTAATTGTCCGCTACCTCCTGCACCAGCAATAAAAATTCTTTCTATTGGGTTTTGAATTTGTTTAGCAAATAAGCCAGCAGCTATAAGTTCGTTATTCTTAGGGAACAATTCATATTTGAAGTCAATATTGTAATTGTCACTATTTTTCATATTTGGATTACCTAATATCGATTTACCATCAGGGCTTATGTATTGTAATGGTAACAATTCCATAGTCACTGGTCTAGTGATGGTTTTTGAACCGTTAAAACGCAAATTACTGTTTTCAGTAAGTTCGTATTTTGCATTCACTACTGGCAAGAAATCTAATTTTTGATCGTTTATGTTTTGATAAGGACCATTAATGAGTTGACCAATACTTCTGTATTTTATAGTTCTGTCTGAGTTTTCTAATCGAAGACCTGCGTTTACTTCTAATTTTTCGCCAAAATGGTGCAAGTAGTTAATGTAACCAGCATTTACCATTTGGTTTAATTTTACTTTATAATCGGCATTCGATTCTTCTCGAACTGAAATAATTCCGTTGTTAATGTCATCAACAATAAAAGAATCGATAGTATTTACAGGGGCAGTATAGTTTTTATTCACTGAACGTATACCTGAGAAGATACGATAGGTTGATTTTAAGTCGTTAGCAAAACCATTATAACCTACGGTCAAACGATTGGCTTTTCCGTTTTCTTCTTCATTAAACTTATAATTATACTCTAATAATCCAGAGAAATAGTAGTTTCCGTTGATATCTAAATACTGTCTATTCAAATGATTTCCACCATAAGAAGTATTGATTTCTGTTGGCGATACTTTTTCGCCAATGATAAATTTACGATCAGGTTGCTCATAAGCAGTTCTCACAAATGATCCACCTACTTTCAAGGTATGTTTTTCGTCAGAAGTAAGCTTTACATTTCCTAATAATTGTGTGTTTAGGTAATCTGATTGATCAAATTGGTTCGTACGAATCAAGATGTTTGGATTACTTGATTGGTTGTTAGTGTATCCTAATTGATCAATAATTTTACTATCGGTTGAACGTAAGTAAAAAGAATTCAACCCAATATCAAAACGTTTGGCTTTATAGTTTACGGCTGCCAAAGCAGAGGCATTCGTTTGATAACTATAGCTTTCTCTCTGTAAATTGTTGTCATAGTCACCAGCACCTAAAATGAAAGTACGGTCAACCCCTTTTCTGATAACAAATTTATTATCGCCATTGATAGAAAAAGTATAGTTGATTTTGTCACCATTGTCTAGGTTGAATTTTTCTGAGTGGATAAAACCTACACTTGTATTTAAAGGGCTTGAGGTTTTATCAACATTCCAAGTGTTGTTTTTGTATGTAGCATTATACTCATCTGGAGTAAGTTTTTTACCTGTTGGGACACTCCCAAATGCAGGACTTAGTTGACGGTCTCTTCCGTTTAATCCAAAAAAGCCTTGCGTATTGTTGGCATCACTATGAATTAAAAAATCAGAACCATTATTCTCAGTTGTAAAGCCAGCACCAATAGATAGTTTAGTGATACTTTTAGCTTGAACTGTTTCTATGTTTACTGTGGCTCCAGCAAAATCACCTGCAATATTTGGATTGAATGTTTTGTATACATTCAAAACACCTACGATATCTGTTGGAAATAAATCTAATGGGATGATTTTAGTAAAAGGACTGTTAGAGGGAGCTTGTAATTCATTAATCAATAAATTATTGTAACGATCTTCTAAACCTCTTACAAATAATCCTCTAGATTCTACTTTGGTAATACCAGTAATTTTGGTCAAGCCTTCTTCTACATCACTAACTCCTTTTCGGGCTAGTTCTTGCGCTCCGATACTTTGTTTAAAAACCACTGCATTTTTTTGATCTAATAATATAGCAGTTTCTTTCTCTCTATTTGGTGCAGTTGCTTTTACTACCACATCTTCTAGTTTGTAACTTCCTGAACCAATAGATTTGTTAATAGTTACTGTTTCATTTGCTTTAACGGTTACAGGAACTTCTACCGTTTCGTAACCTACAAAACTAAATTGAATTACATAATTTCCTGGAGTAGTACTAATGGTATATTTTCCATCAATGTCTGTGTTTACCCCAATTTTTGTTCCTTTTAATGTTACATTTGCAAAAGGTAGGGATTGATTGTTGGCATCTTTATCCGTAACGATACCAATAATTGTTCCTTTGTTTTGAGAAAATCCAATAACACTTATAAGTAAGGTTAGGATTAAAAGTTTTAATTTCATTGTTGTCTTTGTTTGTTGGCGCAAAATAACGACCGTGTTTTAAACCCGATGTTATTCCAGCATTAACATTGTGTTTTATTATTATTACGACAATGTTAACAGATTAAATTAAGGTTAAGTCCTTAAATTCTGTTTTCACATATGATTTCTTTATAGCTACATTTACGATGGCTTTTGTGAATCTATAGCGATAAAAGCCTAAATTTGATTTGTTTTAATAGATTTTGCACCATTTTTTATGAAAAAAAGAAGCACAAAAATTTTGTTGGTTGATGATGAGCCAGATATTTTAGAAATTGTAGGTTACAATCTTTCTCAAGAGGGTTATCAAATTGTAACTGCAAGCAATGGAAAAGAAGCGGTTACGAAAGCCAAAAAAGAATTGCCAGATTTGATTATTATGGATGTCATGATGCCCGAAATGGACGGAATGGAAGCCTGTGAACATATTCGTAAAATCCCTGAATTAAATAATGTAATCATTACTTTTTTGACCGCTAGAAGCGAAGATTACTCCCAGGTAGCAGGTTTTGATGCAGGTGCCGATGATTATATTACCAAGCCCATTAAGCCGAAACTTTTGGTGAGTAAAGTAAAAGCTTTGTTGCGAAGATTAAAAGAAGAATCTCAAAATAGTGAAACACTTAATGTAGGGGGAATCGAAATTAACCGTGAAGAATACAAGATCATAAAAGACAATATTGAAATTGCGTTACCAAGAAAAGAGTTTGAGTTGTTTTATTTGTTAGCTTCAAAACCGGGAAAAGTATTCAAACGAGATGAGATTTTGGATAAAGTCTGGGGAAATGAAGTTGTGGTTGGTGGTAGAACGATTGATGTTCACATACGTAAATTGAGAGAAAAAATTGGAGAAGACTTATTTAAAACTATCAAAGGAGTAGGATATAAATTCGAAGTATAACACTTCATACTTACTTTAAATAATCAAAAAAATAAAAAGAAAATTCACAAATCACAGCTGATATTTGGTTGTAATTTGTGAATTTTGTGCTAATAAAAGTATCTTTATCTACTTTTTTGGTACTTCTAACACAAAAAAGCATAACATTGGAAATGAATACTATGGTAAAAATCAATTTTAAGAAAACGTATAAATTTGCCATAAAGTCGGCCTTGTATGTTAGTATTTTTGTAGCAATAGCTTCTTCTATATTACTTCAAGCTTTTTTTAGACCTCATTCTAGAATTATTTTTTCGTTTGCAACAATAGCTTTTGTGGGTACTTATGTTTTTTCTTTTTTAGTCATTCAGTACCGTGTTGAACGATTTATTTATCGAAGAGTAAAAAAAATATACGATGATGTGGCCTTGTTAGAATCCAGTTCGTTTATCAATCAGCCTATCACTACTGATATGGAAACCTTAACGAGGGAAGTTAAAAAATTTGCTACGGATAAAAAGTTAGAAATTGAAATGCTTCAAGTACGTGAGGCCTATCGTAGAGAGTTTTTGGGTAATGTTTCGCACGAACTAAAAACACCGTTGTTTACGGTACAAGGTTATATAGAAACACTATTAGATGGTGCTATGGATGACAAGTCTATTCGTAAGAAATATTTAAAGCGTGCAGAGAAAGGTGTGGAGCGATTGATTTATATTGTTGAAGATTTAGATATGATAACCAAGTTAGAGTCTGGAGATTTGAATTTGGATTTTTCTAATTTTGATATTGTAGATTTGGTTCAGAATGTTTTTGATCTGCTAGAGATGAAAGCCGATAAAAAGAAAATTACCCTCGCTTTTGAAAATTATAATATTCAACCAGTTTATGTTCATGGCGATAAAGATAAAATTCAACAAGTGGTGGAGAACCTTATCGTAAATTCTATCAAGTATGGTAGAGTTGGAGGTTCTACTGAGGTGACCATTGTTAATTTGACAAATAAAAAAGTATTAATACGTGTAACGGATAATGGTGAAGGTATTGAACAACAAAACATACCTCGACTTTTTGAACGTTTTTATCGTGTAGATAAAAGCGGCTCCCGTTCTGAAGGTGGATCTGGTTTGGGGCTTTCTATAGTAAAACACATTATAGAAGCCCATAAAGAAAAAATTTATGTGGAAAGTGAGTACGGAATTGGTTCTGAGTTTTCATTTACATTAGAAAAAGCAAAGGATAAAAAAGTAAGCCAAATAACTTCTCAAGAGGATTAATAATCCGCTTTATTGTCAAAAAAGGTAATGTTGTAGGACTAGCCTAATTTTTCAAAATTTAATATAACACTTAATAAATTAGCTTAAAAAGGCTTACTTGAGTCACTGTGGCTATAAGTTTTCCTTGTTGTATATCACCAAATAGAACCGTTTTTTATAAACTGTTTAATTTTAGAGGTGTGTTGTAAATAATTAATTTACAATTGCTTAACAATGAATAAAAAACAAAAAATAGTCCAATTTAGTACTTAAAAATTAGTGGTGAAAGATTGTTTCGAATATTTAATGATAATTTATTGTCTTGATAATATATTGCTAACGTTATATTAACATTGCACCTAGACATTTGCACCTGAATAAATCATACAGGAAAAGATGAGAAAAATTTTGGTGGCCATGTTATCATTAGGTTATTTTGTAACAAGTGCTCAAGAAGTAAAGAAAGACGAAATCACAAAAGCGGTAATGCATGTTTTAGATTCTATAAACAAGGCAAAAATCGCTGAAGAAAAAGATAATACTACTAAAGAGCAATGGTACAATAACTTAGGAATAAGAGGATATGTACAAGTGCGTTACAATGGTTTACTCTCTACCAATGATAAAGTTTCTTGCGAGCAATGTGACAGGTCTTGGGGAACTACCTCCACGGCTCCAGATGCAAAAGCGAATAATGGTTTTTTTATACGACGTGCCCGTATTATATTTTCCGGGCAAGTTCATCCAAATGTATTTGTATATATACAGCCTGATTTTGCTAGTTCACCTAGTTCAGGAATGAATCATTTTGTACAATTGCGGGATGCTTATTTTGATTTGTCTATTGATAAGAAAAGAGAATATCGTTTCAGAGTGGGACAAAGTAAAATTCCTTATGGTTTTGAAAACATGCAGTCAAGTCAAAATCGTCTATCATTAGACCGTAATGACGCGATTAACAGTGCGGCAGCTAATGAGCGTGATTTGGGAGTGTTTTTCTATTGGGCACCTGCAGAAATTAGAGAACGTTTTGCGATGTTGGTAAGAGATGGTTATAAAGGTTCTGGAGATTATGGAGTATTTGCTTTTGGAGCATACAATGGACAAACGGCTAACAGATCTGAAGGTAATAGAAACTTACATGTGATTACTAGAATTACTTATCCATTTGTAATTGGTAATCAAATTATCGAACCAGGATTACAGGCATATACTGGAAAATGGGCATTTACATCAGAATTATCAACCGGGGTGACTACCCCAAACAGATTACAAACTACAGACCAACGTATTGGAGCTACTTTTGTTTTGTATCCAAAACCATTCGGAATCCAAACAGAGTACAATATTGGTAGAGGACCTCGATATGACAAAGTAACTAATTCTGTTCAGGTGTCGGATTTAGAGGGAGGTTACATTACTCTAAATTATAAGTGGGATTTGCCTAGAAAACAAATATTGATCCCTTTTGCTAAATTTCAATATTATGATGGAGGAAAGAAATTCGAAAGGGATGCACGCAGTTATGTTGTGAGAGATTATGAATTAGGATTTGAATGGCAGCCTTTCAAAGCTTTCGAATTTGTTGCTGAATGGGTTATTTCAGACAGAACATTCGAGGATAGTGTACTAAGAAACAACAGACAAAGAGGAAATTTATTGCGTTTACAAGCACAGTTTAATTTCTAAATCATTGAAAATAGATAGATTCTAAAGAGAGACCACGATTTTTGGTCTCTTTTTAATTCACATTGTAATGACAATTTCAATCAAAGCATAAAGATTGAATAATATTGACTTAACACACGCTTAACATTCCCCCCTTACTTTCCCTTAAAATTAAATAAACTTTAAAAAATGTATAAAGCAAAGTTAGCAGCTGTATTAATAGTTGTTATGATGATTGGATTTTCGCTTACTACTACAACGAAAATAACGGTAAAAGGATCTGATACTATGGTTATTTTATCCCAAAAATGGGCTGAGGTTTATATGAGAAAAAATCCAAGCGTATTTGTTCAAGTTACTGGTGGTGGGTCAGGCGTTGGAATTGCTGCATTGATTAATGGGTCGACTATGATTGCAAATGCAAGCCGTCCGATAGAACAAGAAGAACTAGAAAAATTGAAAACCAAATACAAGCAAAATGGGATTCAAATTGCTTGTGCGAAAGATGGTTTGTCGGTGTATTTGAATAAAACCAATCCTGTAAATGAGTTAACCATTGATCAGTTATCCGATATTTTTTCGGGAGCAATCACGAATTGGAAACAAGTGGGTGGATCCGATGCTAAAATTCAATTGTATGGAAGAGAAAGTAGCTCAGGAACTTTTGAATTTTTTAAAGACCATGTGGTAAAAACAGATTTTGCTCGTACTTGTCAAACGTTGCCAGGTACAGCGGCTATTGTGAATGCAGTAAAGAAAGACAAGTACGGAATAGGATATGGTGGCGCGGCATATGCAGAAGGAGTAAAAGATTGCAAAATAAAAAAAGACGCCAAGAGCAAAGGGATTTTGCCATCGGCCGCTACAATTAAAAATAAAACGTATCCAATTTCTAGATACCTTTTTATGTATTTGAGAGAAAAACCAACGGGTGAAACCAAAAAATTCATCGATTGGATTTTGAGTGCCGAAGGCCAAAATGTAATTGTTGAGGTTGGATATTATCCTTTAAAATAAACCCAATGCTAGACTTCCTTCTTTTTAGTTAACGAAGGAAGTTTTTTTTTAATACGAATTCCTAAATTCATATCATGGAAGCTACGCCTTTATCGAATGCTAAGTTTACTAAAGACAGTCTAAAAAAACAATTCCGGTGGTCTGAGTTTTTAGCCGAAAAGATAATTTCTAGTGTAGCTTTTTTATCCATTGCTATTATTTTCTTGATTTTTATTTTTGTTTTCAAGGAATCCTTACCTCTTTTTAGTTCGACTAAAAAAATGGAGAAAACCGAAGTAAAAACTACTACAGGACAACCCGAAACCTATGGCGGAGCCACTGAAGATTTAGCGCCCGAAACGTACGGCGCACCTTTAGAAGATTTGTCTCCAACAGAAGCAGCGTCGACCAATTTACAGCCAGAAACTTATGGCGAACCTATAGAAGAGTTAGCCGCTGAAAATCAGGGAGAAACGAAATTAGCCAAACCCAATCAAGAAGGAGCCGATAAAACGTGGAGTACTTTTGCTTCAGCAGAATGGATGCCCGTATCCGACAATCCCCGTTTTGGTTTGATTTCTTTATTGGTCGGAACATTAAAAGTGACCCTTATTGCTATGCTGATAGCAGGTCCTTTGGCTATTTTGGCCGCCATTTACACCTCTTGTTTTGCTTCCAAAAGAAGAAAAGAAATCATTAAACCTATTATAGAAATGTTAGCCGCTTTTCCCTCCGTGGTGATTGGTTTTTTTGCTTTGATGGTGTTGGCAACTTTTTTTCAAGATGTTTTTGGGTATGACTCTCGTTTGAATGCTTTTGTAGGGGGAGTAGCGATGGCATTGGCCGCCATACCAATTATATATACTATTTCTGAAGATGCTCTTTCGGCTGTACCAAAAACGTATACCGAAGCGAGTTTGGCCTTAGGTGCTAGTAAATCGCAAACGGCTTTTTTGGTGACTTTACCAGCAGCAACCCCAGGAATTTTTGCCGCCTTATTATTGGGTATTGGTCGCGTATTTGGTGAAACTATGATTGCTTTGATGGCGACGGGGAATGCTGCTTTGCTATCTGCGAATCCGTTTGAGAGTGTGCGTACTTTTGCCGCTACCATTGGTTCTGAAATGGCTGAAACGGTGTTTGGTGAAACCCATTATAGTGTTTTGTTTTTTATAGGATCGTTACTTTTTATTTTCTCTTTTGGTTTGAATGCCATTGCAGAGTTTTATGTAAAAGGAAAATTGATCAAAAAATTTCAAGGAAAATAAAGTATGGAGACTTCTACAAACAAAATACAACCTTCTTTCTTGAGTACAAGTGGCCAAAAAGGAGATTTAAAAGGAAAAGCAGTTGTTGGGATTACCCAATTGGCAGTTCTTTTAATCATCGCTATTTTATTTATTATTTTAGGTATCATAGTTTATGAGGGGAGATCTAAATTTTCTTGGGAGTTTGTTTCTTCTTTTCCTACCGATGGAATGACCGAAGGTGGAATTTTTCCCGCCTTGATTGGAACTTTTATTTTAGTAATAGTAATGTCGATTGCAGCGGTCCCTTTTGGAACCATTACGGCTTTGTATTTGACAGAGTACGCGAGTGAGAACTCAAAATTTGCTGCTGCGGTTCGTTTTTCCATTCGTACCTTGGCGGTAGTACCTTCGATTATTTTTGGGTTGTTTGGATTGGGGTTTTTTATTCAATTTGTAGGTACTGGAGCAGACACCGTTTTTAATGGAGGGCAATTGCGTTGGGGGCAACCCAATATTTTATGGGCGAGTTTAACGATGTCTTTGTTGACGCTTCCAGTAATTATTGTTTCGGTAGAAGAAGCTTTAAAAACCATTCCAAGAGAGTTGCGGGAAGCGAGTTTGGCTTTGGGTGCTACGAAATGGGAAACTATCAAAAACGTGGTCTTGCCAGGTTCTGTCTCTGGAATTATGACGGGTACTATTTTGGCCGTGAGTCGTGGTGCGGGCGAGGTAGCGCCGATTTTGTTTACCGGTGCGGCTTATTATTTGGCATCATTGCCGGGCTCATTGAGTGATCAGTTTATGAATTTAGGGTATCACATTTATATTATGTCTACACAATCTTCGGATGTGGAGAAGACGATGCCGATACAATTTGCTACGACTTTGGTCTTGTTGATTTTGACGTTGTCATTGAATTTAGTAGCGGTATTGATAAGATCTAGAATTAGAAGAAGGGCGAAAGAGTGATGTTTTTTGCGTGAGGGATAGGAGCAAAGTACCGAAGTACTGCGTATAGCCCGACCGCAGTTGCGAAAGGCGCAAACTAACGGGTTGCTGAAGGAAGCCTTTTGCAAATGGGGTCACGCCCAACTTATATTTTAAATGCCTTATTTTAAAAATTTGAAGTAAAGATTATTATGAAAGATGTAAAAATACAGGTAGAAGACTTGTCGTTGTATTATGGGGAGAAGAAAGCGTTGAATGAGATTTCTTTGCAAATTCCTGCCAACAAAGTTACCGCTTTGATAGGACCTTCGGGTTGTGGAAAATCGACTTTTTTGAGGTGTATTAATAGGATGAATGACTTGATTCCAGGCGTAAAAATTACCGGGGAAATGCTGGTGGAAGGTGTTGATATTTATGATAAGGATGTAGATGTGGTTAATATTAGAAAGAAGATTGGAATGGTTTTTCAAAAATCAAATCCTTTTCCGAAGTCTGTTTATGAAAATGTCGCGTATGGTCCTAAAATTAATGGCATTAAAAACAAGGCGCAGTTGGACGAAATCGTTGAGGTTTCCTTGCGAAAAGCAGCAATTTGGGAGGAATTAAAAGATCGTTTAACAGAGTCGGCTTTGGGACTTTCTGGTGGTCAACAACAGCGATTGTGTATTGCTAGAACTTTGGCAGTGAGCCCAGATATTATTTTGATGGATGAACCAGCGAGTGCGCTTGATCCTATTTCTACTTCAAAAATTGAAGAATTGGTACACGAATTAAAAGAGCAATACACTATAATTATTGTGACCCACAATATGCAACAAGCAGCTAGAACGAGTGATCATACCGCTTTTTTCTATATGGGTGAATTGATAGAAATGGGTAAAACTAGAGATATTTTTACCAAACCAGAGAAGAAACAAACGGAAGATTATATTACAGGAAGATTTGGGTAGTACAATGGTGATTAGATATCATTGTAAGCAAATAGTAACCCGTATTTAGTGACTGGTAATTTGTAATTAAGTTATAAAAGCTAAGGATTAACCACTATCCACTAATTACTAAAATATAAAATAGAAGATGACACATTTTGAAATAGAATTAACAAAATTAAGAGACATCATCACCAAGATTGGTGTTTTGGCTGAAACGCAGGTTGGGGAAGCAGTAAAAGCTATTTTATCTGAACCTATTGAGGGGAAAGAAGTCAAAAAAACGGAACATAAAATTGATAAATTAGATGTGAAAATCGAGGAGATTTGTCAAAATATTTTTGCGTTGCATCAACCAGTAGCTTCAGATTTGAGGTTTATAATGTCGGCGATGCAAATTAGTAATGAGATAGAACGTATAGGCGATTTGTCGATAAGTATTATAAAAAAAACCAAGAGTATTAAAGACAAACATGATTTGGTTGCTAAGTTTGCGATTGAAGATTTGACGCGAGAAATCGTTCAAGTTGTTGTTAAAACCAATGCTTGTTTTGTTACTAAAGATGAAAGTATTATTGGAGAAATTTTTGTTTTGAACAAAGCTATCAAATACAAAATAGATGACACGGTTCATCAAATCATCAGCGAAATGAAATCCAATTCGAAAGTAGTAGTTTCAGGAACGAATTTGGTGATGGTGTTGAAACATTTAGAACGCATTTCTGAGCATTGTACCAATGTAGCCGAATCGGTTTATTTTATGATTCACGCTAAGATTATCAAACACGAAAAATTTGATCTTCCAGGAGAAGAGTAGTTCTTTTTGATTATTTTTTTGAACCATATAAGGCATATATTTTAAAATATGAGCTTTCAATACAATTAAAAAAATAGAATATGTATTCTTTTAAACGGTTAAAATATATTTAAAATAAACTTATATGCTTTATCTGGTTTTATCTTTTTCATCGGTTTGAAAAACAGACAAAAGTTCTTCCCAATCTATCGTGGTATTCATTTCTGAAAGCCCTTTGTAATTAGCTATTTTTGAAAGCATTTCAATTGTAAAATCTCCTTGATTGGCAAAAGGAACGATACCTTCTTTGTCTAGTTTGACTGCCAAATATTCTTGTTCGTATTGTCCAGGAGTGGGAATAAAAAAAGCTTTTTTACCTAGTTTAACCAAATCCATAATGGTCGTATAGCCTGAACGACAAAGTACGTGTTCACTTTCATTAAAAGTTTGTTCCAATTGGCGTGTATTCATGAAATTGTAAAAAGTTACATCGCCTACAATTTCTTTAGCTTGTGTTTTTTCGATGATTCCTTTGATGAAAACCACTTTGCCTTTGAATCGTTTTACCTCTTCGGTTAATTTTTCTTCTAGAATGCCTCTTTGGGGTTCAGGTCCCGAAAGAATAATCATCAAATCGTATAGTTTTGGACTCTCTTTTTTGTGTAATCGGCTTAAGGGGCCAATATAACGCACGGGGAAATGTTTTCTGCTTATGTGGCCCAAATCGCCTGTTAAGTTAGGTGGTCCTGATACATCGGGAACCCAGCATTGCGTATATTTTTTAATGATAATTTGATGTAATTTGCTGGTAAGCCAAGTAGTGTTTCCGGTCATTACATTCAATTGATGGGTAATAAAAACAGAAGGCACTTTGGCACTATATACCCCCAAACGATTATCCGAAATAATTCCATCTATCTCGTATTTGGTAATCCATTTTTTAACCAATTTCTTCTCTTCCCTAATAGCTTCGAGCATCCTAGGCAAACTTTGAATGAGTTTCCATTTGAAATTTTTACCATTCTTGGCATATTCTATTTGGTAGGAGGGAAGTTGTAGGGTTTGAATATAAGGAAATTCTTTTTTTAACAATTCGAGCGCTATACCATCCGAGGCGATGATGGGCGTAAAATTGTTTTCTTGCAGCGCTTTTATAATTGGAATACAGCGTGTTGCGTGGCCTAAGCCCCAGTTTAATGGAGCGATGAGTATCGTTTTTGAACTAGAATCCAAAGTCATTTCGCAATCAAAATTAAGAATTTATACTAAGGCAAGGTAGCAATACTCCTATTTTTTTAAGTTTAGACAACATTACCAAAAGTTTAATTTAACAACGAAATACTACAAAAAAGGCTCTCTTTTTACAGAAAGCCTTTGAAATACTGTGTTTTATAAAAAAAACTAGTTTTCGATATAGGTTTTGTTACCGTTTTTATTGATGTAATACTTCCCACCTCTTGGACCAGTATAGACTTTTTTTCCGTTGTATTCACCAGTAACTTTGTCTGGAGTTTTTGGGGCTTTTTCGGTAGTCTCTTTGATTTTTACTTCGCCTGCTTTTTTTGCTTTAGTAGCTTTTTCAGTTACTGTTTTTTCTGCTTTACTTTTTTCTGCTTTGGCTTTTTTAGCTTCTTTTTCAGCAGTTTCTTTTTCGGCGGCGGCTTTTTTGGCAGCTATAGTTGCTTTTCTTTTCTCGTTAGCGGCTTGTTGTTTGGCAGCTTTAGCTTCAGCGGCTTGGGTTTCGGCTTCTTTTTTGGCGGCTATAGTTGCTTTTCTTTTTTCGTTGGCTGCTTTTTGTTTGGCTTCTTTTTCGGCTGCGGAAACTTCTGTTTTAGCTTTTGTTGTTTTCTTTTTGATGGCTGTTTCTTGAGCGAAAATGGTGTTGGATGCGATAAACAAGAAACATAAAATTAGTATTCTTTTCATAGTTTTTAGGTTTTAAATTAATTGGAATATTAAAACTACTAATTATTTTTGGTAATTGGATATAAAGTTCTAAAAATCTTAGTTTTACTGTTAGCATGAATGCCTCAATTTCCCTTCTAGTCCTGATAGGAACGGCATCCTCTTGTCTTGTCATTACAACAAGACAAGAGATATAGTGGATAGCAGGAATCTCTGATGGCTGGAAAAGCCTTTTGTTGGCTCTCCTACTATTTAATTTTTAACATATAAGTCAAATAAGTTTGAAAATTTTGAGGATATCACTTTGTGAAGTAGTGGATATAAGTCCATAAAAGTCGAGGCTATTGTTTTCAAGTCTCTAGGACTTTGCTTATTTGTACTATTTTTTTCTTGATTTTATTGAAAATAAGAACTCGAATGACTTATATGTTGTAAAAATTATAGCTGTTATTCAGTGGATGAGGTGTTGTCCTAAAAATAAGCTCTTAACTGCACATTGCCAGTGTGAATGGCAGCGCTGGTTTCACTTTTGCGGCCTTGATAGTTGAAATTAATATCGAGAAATTGGGTGATATTTTTTTGCAATAACACGCGCCAAGTGAGATTTTGTCCTGTTTGTAAGCCTTCGAGCATTTGGAAACCTACGGCAGATTGTGCATTGCCATCGAATTGATTTTGATAAAAAGAGAGTTCGCCGTTGAGGGTGAATTTTGCGTTGCGCGCATAGCTGAAGGCGGTTCCCAATCGGTTTTGTTGCAGGGTTTCGGCTTGAGCGAGTTGGTTTTCTTTGTGTTGGAATTCATAAAACAATTCCCAACTGGCGTTTTTAGAAAACAAATAGCTGATTTTTGGAGCGATTTGATAGCCTTTGATGTCGAAGTTTTTCTCAGCATAATTTTCGGAAACCACGGCGGTCGCCAAAGTTTTGGTAAAGAAGTTCAGTAACCAACTTTTTTGAAACAAATGTTGGTATTGCAGTTGGTGCGAGGCATTGCTGTTTTCCTGTGAGCCATTGGACAATAAACTCTTGGATTTGTTTTGCAAATAGGTGTAAGTGACCGAGTGTTTTTGTTTGCCTCGATTGAAAAACAAGCTGTTTCTGAAAACGGAGTTGAGTCCCAAGACATCGTCCTTCGGGCTTCCAAACGGATTCAAATCGAAGTTCCCGCCTTCGTTTTTAATTTTTCGGTCCATAATAAACGAGGTTTGGTTGTAGAAATAGGAGGCTATTTTTTTGAATCCTTTTTCGTTTTGCCATTGGTTTGGGTTAATGATGAGAGACTGCGAAAACTTATTTTGATGGGTTTTGATAAATATTTGGTTGGGCAAAAACACGCGAATGTATTTGGCCAAATCAGGATAAGGCGCGATTTCGAATTCTTGTAATTCCTGAATGCCGTTGCCGTTGTAATCGTTCCAAGCGTATACTCCTTGCCCTGCATTGACTTCTAAAAAGGTAAATTCTTGTTGGGCAATCGAACCCGAATTGGTTTCATAAGCGGTGGTGCTTTGTACCAATTGTTTCCAAAAACGGTCGTTGTAGACCACTCTCGAATTGAGTGAAGGCTCTTTTTGTGCCGAGTTATTGGTGTATTCCAAGACACGATAATTAGCAAAAACAGACAAATCGCTTTTGGTAGTTTGGAAGACTTTCGATTTTAAGCTGAAGGTTTGCGAATGGTTGACGCGTTGTAAGACGCCATTTTGAATACTATCGTTGGCTCTTTGCAAATATCCCAAAGCCACGAAGACTTTGGTACTATCACCGCGACCTGCAAATCCTCCTATTTCTGAAAAACGCTGGCTGATGGGCGTGAAGGTTTGGGTACTTTTGATTTTCTCTTGGTTGTCTTCTAAACGAAAGGTAGCGCCCACCCAATTTTTCTTTTTGTGAAAACGGACTTGGGTTTGTTGGCGAACAAAATTTGAAGTGCTCAACAAATTATCACTTTTGAGTACGCTGGTTTGGTTTTGAAAACGCCAATTCGGAAGCTGGAAGTGCGCCATTATGCGGTGTTTTTGCCCAGAAAAAGAATCGGTAAAATCTAAATTTTCTAGTTGATAAGACGCATTGCCTTTTAACGCTCCTTTGTAGTTTGGGTTCCATTCGCTTTGGATTCCTGCAGTCCAGAAGCTTTGATTACCCGCAGTTGTGGTGCCCAAATTCCAATCCCGATTGAATTCAATATTGAACAAGCGTTCTACGGTTTTGAAACTTTCGGCTATGTATTGGTAATTGCCTATAAAATTCAAATTCCATTTTCCAGTAAACAAGCGTTGTTTGGTGTTGAGTTTTGCGGCTAATCCTTTGTTTTGATTGTCATCAAGACTCGAGAACAAGTTTTTGTCGTTGTTGCTAACGCCAATTTCAAAATCGGTACTGCTTTTTTCATTTGGATGGTATTGCCCTAAAAAAGTAGCGATTTGTATTTTTTTGGGAGCGATGAGCGGAATCGTTGGCTCATATTCTCCTTGTAAAATCCCGTTGATGGGCGCTATGTATTCGTAAATTCGGCCAATGGCTCCAGCGTTTTTCAAGAGATAATTTCCTTGATTTGGACCTATTTTGCTGAAACGGACATTGTACAAAACGGCTTGGTCATCGGTGGAAAATTCAAAGTATTCAATACCATTGGCACTTTTTTTCTCGTACAAGATTTTATTTTCAGAATACGAATCTTCATAGGCCGATGGCGCATTCATTTTGCTTGGGTCATTGCCCGCATTTTGTAAAATGGCGACTTGTTCTTTGGATAAACTTTGCTGCACGGGTTGGTTTTTCAAGTCGCTTTCGGAATACAAATAACTACCAAAACGCCAGTTTTTGTTTTCGTGCATTCCACCTCCATACGCAACAATTCTGGTGTAATTTTGGTCTGTAAATTGGTATTCGACTACAATTCGCATTTCGGAAGTGATCGTGAATAAAGGCGTAAAGACCAACTCACCCGCGTTGTAATCCATCACATAATCGTTGTTTTCTCCACGTTTTAGCAAATTGCCATTCACATACACACGCTCCGAACCCGAGACGATTAATACGTAGGCTTCTTCATTATTGCCTTTGAGTTTATAAGGTCCTTGATTGCCTTCTTGACCTGTAAACGCACTTCTGGCATATTGCCCTCTAACCAAACCAACAGCAGCCTCGATTTTGGTGTGTTTTTCGGTGTTGCCCCAATCGAATTGAGTGCTCAAACCTTGTACTTTTTTGTTGAAATTCATAAACTGAGCCGTTCGATTTTCTAAAAACAAATCGCCTCCGCGGACTCTCCAATCTTTGCTGTACAATTCCATAAAAATATTATCAAACTGATCCAGTTTTTGCGAATAGCCTCCGTCTTGTAACGGAATATTACTGTCTTGAATCGAGGCGCTAATACTGACTTTATCTGAGAGTTTACCGCTGATTTGCAGGTCCAAATTCGAGTTAAGCACCGCGTTTTGATTGTTGCCGACCGTCACCCCTCGCGTGATGCTTCCAGAGGTGTTGAGACCATCAAAAGGCGTTGTTTTTTTGGGATTCGTTTCTACCATTTGATACAAAGTGCCCTTGAGCGCGTCATTGTTGACCACTAAACTATCTGAGTAGAATTGGTAGGTTTTGGTTAAAAAGTCGGGATACTTCAGGTATTGAACCGTTAGTTCTTCGATGGTAAGTTGTGAAAGGGATTGTAACAACACATAGCCTTTTTCAAAATTCACGCTGTAGTTTGCGGTGGGAAGTGTCTCCTTTTTGTCGGTGGTAATTTTAAAAAAACTCGGATTGATGCTTGTTTTTTCTAACCAAATGGTATCGGTAGTAACGCGGATTTTTTTAGTGCGATAGGACGATTGATTTTCCTGCGCGTAAACGCCAGAAAGCCAAAAGAAGACTCCAAGAAGCACAATTTTATTCCACATAGCTACGATAACGTCCAATGTTCAAAAGTAGTATTTAATAGTGAATAGTGGTAGGGAATAATAATTTGATGGATTGTGGTTTAAGTAGTGATAATTTTATTTGTATTTTTATAGATAGTGAATTCTAGAATTCTTCATAGGATTGCTAGCACTATTCAATTTGTACAATGCGTTACATTGAGAAAAATAGAAAATAAATAATTGATTTATAATTAGATAGAATAATTAAAAAAAGTAAGGAAATGAAAAGAGTAACAGGAATTGGTGGTGTTTTCTTCAAATGTAAAGACCCACAAAAAGTAACAGAATGGTATCGAAAGCATCTTGGTTTAGCTACCAATCCTTATGGAGCCACATTTGAATGGCTAGAAAGTGAAGAAAGTACCAAAAAGGGTATAACTCAGTGGTCACCGTTTCCAGAAGAGACCAACTATTTTGAACCTTCTACTAAAGATTTTATGATCAATTATCGAGTAGAAAACTTGGAACGATTGGTTGAAGAATTAAGAAAAGAAGGGGTAACAATTTTGGATGCAATTGAAACTTATGATTATGGTAAATTTGTTCACATTTTAGATTTTGAAGGGAATAAAGTAGAATTGTGGGAACCAATTGGCTAGTTACTATATTTATCTATTTCAAAATTATGGCACATCCTAAAAATTATGAACGCGTTTTTACAATGACTTTCGCGAGTGTTTATCCGCATTACTTAGCCAAAGTCCAAAAGAAAGATCGCTCCCAAGAAGAACTTGATACCATTATTTGTTGGCTAACAGGGTATACACCACAAGCCTTGCAGCATCAAATGAAAATGAAAGTAGATTTTGAAACTTTTTTTGCCCAAGCGCCTCAATTGCATCCCAACGCTAGCCTAATTACTGGAGTGATTTGTGGCTATCGTGTTGAAGACATCGAACACCCGTTGATGCAGAAAATTCGTTATTTAGATAAATTGGTCGATGAATTAGCCAAAGGAAAAGCTATGGAGAAGATTTTGAGAGATTAGGAAGTGAATTGTTTAAGTAACCAAGAATTTGTTTTCAATAAAAAAAAAGACCATTTTAAAATTGCTTTAAAATGGTCTTTTTTGTTTTTATAAAGTCTCTTTGGTGATGATTTGCATCGTTTCACGACTGACTTGTTTGAGCAGGACTAGCTTATTTTCTTCTACTAGCTTAGCGGCTTGATCGTTAAAATGACGAATAGTGTACAACGTCACATCCTCGTTAAAATCTACTTTGAATTTCTTAGAGAGTTTAGCATTCAATTCCCCGAAATTGCCAAATTTGTCTTCCACGCAAACCGAGAAACTAATTGCCGAGTTTTGAATCAAGTTCACTTTGATTTTGTATTTATGGAACAAAGCAAAGATTTCACTAATATTTTCCTCCATAATGAAAGAAAAATCAATAGACGAAAGTGAAATCATCAACTGGTTGCGCTTTACGATAAAACAAGGCATTTTAGGTTCCAAGTCGGGACCTTTTGCAACAGCAGTTCCTTTTAGTAATGGGTTTACAAATGATTTTACGAACAAAGGAATTTCCTTTTTCTGCAAAGGTTGTAAGGTTTTAGGGTGAATTACTGTGGCTCCGTAAAAAGCTAGCTCAATCGCTTCACGATACGAAATCTGATTCAATAAACTTGCGTTTTCAAAATACCTTGGATCGGCATTCATCACCCCAGGAACGTCTTTCCAAATCGTTACACTTTCTGCATTCAAGCAATACGCAAAAATAGCCGCAGTATAATCTGACCCTTCTCTTCCTAAAGTGGTCGTAAAGTTATTTTCATCCGATCCTAAAAATCCTTGAGTGATGTTTAAGGTTTTGGTTTTGATGTTTTTGGTGATATTGTTCTTGGTTTGTTCCCAATCTACTTCGGCATCACGATAGTTGGAGTTGGTTTTTACTAAATTACGTACATCTACCCACTGCGTTTCGATATTCATATGATTCATGAAATAACTCAAAATAGTGGTCGAAATCAATTCCCCAAAACTCACAATTTGATCGTAAACAAAGTTGTAATTTGGTGATTTGTTGTGTGCCAAGAAATACTCTAATTCAGCAAAAAGTAAATTAACTGCACTAAAAACAGGATGATTTTCGTCTTCAAACAAATCCAAAACGATTTGGTTATGGTACTTTTTCACTTCTTGTACCGAAGAATTCAATTCTGGTGATTTATCAAAATAATTCTTGATGACTTCTTCCAAAGCATTAGTGGTTTTACCCATTGCAGAAACCACTAATAATACATTTTCGTACCCAACGGTTTTCAATACGTGGTGTACATTTTTTATTCCTTCGGCATCTTTTACAGATGCACCTCCAAATTTAAATACTCTCATTGTATCAACTTAAATTGTAAAACAATCTCTTGCTTTTGTGTATTTGAGCCAAAAGATTTGCTTTAATGTTATTTACTTTTTTCTAAAAATGCATCAATTCCGTTCTGATCCATTTGTACCACTTTCCAATCGTCCAAAACTTTGGCTCCTGAATTTTCATAGAAAGTAATGGCAGGTGTGTTCCAATCCAATACATTCCATTCTATTCTTCTTACGCCATCGATTTTACCTTGCTCAATTATGGCGGAGTACAATGCAGAACCAAGACCAGTCCCACGCATACTTTCTTTGACCACCAAATCTTCTAAATGAATCGTTTTCCCTTTCCAAGTAGAATAGCGATAATAATACAAAGCTATTCCAACAATCTCTTGTTCTTTTTCGGCTACAAAGACAGAGAACAAAGGTTTTTCGCCAAAACCGTCTCTGATCAAATCCTCTTCGCTAATTACAACAGCTTCAGGCTCTTTTTCAAAGATAGCAAGTTCTTTGATGAGTGCCAAAACACCCTTCATATCCGTAGCGGTCCCTTTTCGTATTATCATCTTTTTTGATATTTAGGTTCTAAATTGACTAAAAAAACAGATAAAAATACAATTTTTTTGTCATTTTTATTACAAAGATACAATAGTGACCAACTATCTAAATAATTATTAATTCATTTTCACAAAAAAGCCGATATTTGTTATCTCAAACTTAACTACAACGATTTCGTAATGGAAGAACGCAACAAAACCTTAGGTGAATTTATCATCGAAAAACAAAACCAATTTCAATACTCCTCGGGAGAGTTATCCCGAATCATCAACTCCATTCGCTTGGCGGCCAAGGTTGTAAACTATAAGGTGAACAAAGCCGGTCTTGTCGACATTATTGGAGCAGCTGGAGAACAAAACATTCAAGGCGAAGACCAACAAAAATTAGATGTCTATGCCAACGAAGTGTTTATTCAAACTTTAATCAATCGAGAGATTGTATGCGGTATCGCCTCCGAAGAGAACGATGATTTCATCACCGTCGAAGGTTCGGACAGCAGTCACAATAACAAATATGTTGTATTGATGGATCCTCTTGATGGCTCTTCTAATATTGATGTAAACGTGTCGGTAGGAACTATTTTCTCCGTGTATCGTCGAGTTACTCCAATAGGAACTCCAGTAACTATCGAGGATTTCTTGCAACCAGGAATCAACCAAGTGGCGGCAGGTTATGTAATTTATGGTACCTCAACAATGTTGGTGTACACTACGGGTCACGGTGTAAACGGCTTTACCCTAAACCCCGCTATCGGAACGTTTTATCTATCGCACCCCAATATGCAATATCCAACCGATGGAAAAATTTATTCCATCAACGAAGGGAATTATGTACACTTTCCACAAGGAGTCAAAGATTATATCAAATATTGCCAGCTCGAAGAAGGCGATCGTCCCTACACTTCGCGCTACATCGGAAGTTTGGTGTCCGATTTTCACCGCAATATGATTAAAGGCGGTATTTATTTGTATCCTACGAGTTCTAAAGCACCCAACGGAAAATTGCGTTTGCTCTACGAATGCAATCCTATGGCTTTCCTTGCTGAGCAAGCTGGTGCCAAAGCCTCGGATGGTTTTGGTCGCATTATGGAAATTCAACCTACAGAGTTGCACCAACGCGTACCATTCTTTTGTGGCAGCTACAATATGGTCGAAAAAGCCGAAGAATTTATGGCAAAAGCAAAAAATAAATAGGAGCGAAATAATAGGCGTTTTCAGTAAACAAGGGTTCCTGCTCTCCGCTATATCTTTTGGGGCGAACCCCGCCCCAAAAGGATGCCGCTACGATCAGGGCTATAAGAAAAACAATTCGCTTCTTTGTAAGCATAAAAAAGGATTCGACAAGTTTCCGTTTTGAATGTAAAAAAGCCTAATCAAAAGTCATTTTTATAGCTTTCATTCTATTGATAATTTTTGAATTGGCTCCAGCTTTGTCTTGAAGTATCTTTTATGTTATAATAATTTTTGAATTGGCTCCAGCTTTGTTTTATGCTATAATTTTTGAATTGACTCCAGCTTTAGCTGGAGATAAAGGAATAAATGTAAATTGGCTTTAGCCCAAATTTAATATTTTTGGCTAAAGCTGATAAAATCTAGCAAATCTTATCCCACCAACTAAAGTTGGAGGCAATTAAGACTTACACACAAAAATTTGCGACAATTCGACCCTATTAAAAAGAACAGAATTTGTCGTACTAAAAAAAACCGGTAGCTGTAAAAAAGCACCGGTTTTCCATTTTAAAATATTTTTTACTAACGACTAAGAACTAGCTACTAATCACTAATTACTAAGGACTAATCACTATTTATTCATATTCTTCATTTCAAAGATAAAAGTATCTAAGTCTACTTTTTTGTCAAGGAGTGTCAATGCTTTGTTTACAATGTAACCCACATTTCCTGGGGTAAAGCCTAACGCCAAACCAAAACGCACCAATAGTCGTTCTTGTTTATCACCCAAATGATGGTCTATGTGAACCATTCGACCCAAATCATACAGTCTCTCTAAACGCTCCACATACAAATAGGGAGGATTAATGTCATAGTTCAAGGGGTTTTTTAAAATTTCGCGGTATTCCTCGGTAGAGATGTCCAAGCGAGAAGCCAGTTTGTCCAAAAAAGCTTGTTCTTCTGGTGTTGCATTTCCGTCAGCTAAAGCTACACGAACAATAGCAGAAAAATGACCTTTGTTGCGACTTTTGAATTCGTTATCAAATAAATCTGAAATTGACATAATAGTTGTTTTTATGGTTGTATTAAAGATACGAATTTTTTTAAAAAAGTAGGAATGACTGGTTGAAATTATGTAATATAGACAAGTGAAAATAGCATTATCAAATGCTTTATTCAGCCTTAATCCCGAGAGAGATGAAAATTAGTGCCATCCAACCCTTATTTTTAATAAAAACTAGTGAATTCGTGGCCAATTTTCAAGCAACTCCTTTTCAAAAATTGTCGTAAGTTTACAGACCCTTAATCAAATTTATATAATTACCTATGTCAGAATTTTGGATTTATTTTCAAATCGGTTTACGCCACGTTTTAGATATTCATGCCTATGATCATGTTTTATTTTTAATCGCTTTAGCAGTTCCTTATTCGTTCAATGATTGGAAGCGCATCTTGTTATTGGTTACTTTGTTTACAGTTGGTCATACGATGGCCTTGTTTTTGTCGGTGTACGGAATTGTAGCTATCAAAGTAAATGTAGTCGAGTTGTTGATTCCTATTACGATTTTGATAACGGCTTTATTCAATTTGTTTACCGCTGGAAAGTCCAGCAAAAAAGAAAGTATTAATCTGGTGTTTTTTATCACTTTGTTCTTTGGAATCATTCACGGTTTAGGATTTTCTAACTATTTCAAAACCATATTAGGCGGAACAGCTAATTCAAAATTATTACCGTTATGCGAGTTCGCTTTAGGAATCGAAGCGGCACAAATTGCGGTAGTTTTTGTAGTTTTGATACTGTCTTATATTGTACAAACAGTTTTTAGATTTTCAAAAAGAGATTGGACTTTGGTTATGTCTTCTTTTATAATCGGTGTAGTGCTTCCAATGATTGTTGAAAGTGAATTTTGGTTACGATAAAAATGAACGAAGTAAAATTAAATAAATACGACAAAGCCTACTTGCGAATTGCGAGAGAATGGAGTTTGTTGTCTTATTGCAAACGCAAACAAGTGGGCGCTATCATTGTGAGAGACCGAATGATTATTTCGGATGGTTACAACGGAACGCCTTCAGGATTTGATAATTGTTGCGAAGATGACGAAGGATTGACCCGTTGGGATGTGCTACATGCCGAAGCAAATGCCATTCTCAAAGTAGCTCGATCAACACAATCTTGCGAAGGTGCCACCTTGTACATCACGCTTTCTCCCTGTAAAGAATGCAGTAAGTTGATTCATCAATCTGGAATTAAAAGAGTGGTGTACCAAAACGGATATCGTGATGATTCTGGAATACAATTTTTAATCAAAGCAGGCGTTGAGGTAATTCACATTCCCAATTTAGACGACTAAATGAAATTCGAAAACAAATATTTGCCCATACTATTGAGCGCTACTTTAGCGCTTGGCGTTGGTATTGGCGGATGGCTAAATGTTTCAAGAGATCCTGGTTTGGTCGCTTCTAATGCTTCCAAATCAAAGTTGAATTCTTTGATTGATTTCATCAATAATGAATATGTAGATGATGTCAATACAGATTCTATTGTGAATTTGACCGTAGATAATATTTTGGCAAAGTTAGATCCTCACTCTGTTTATATTCCGCCAAGCGTACAAACACAGGTTGCTGAGAGTATGAAAGGCGATTTTGTAGGTATTGGGATCAATTTTTATATGTACAAAGATACCGTTGCGGTCATAAAACCTGTTGCTAATGGCCCTTCGGCAAAAGCAGGAATACAAGCCGGTGATCGATTGCTATACGCTGGAAAAACCAAACTATTCGGTCGTCATTTGCCTAGTGATAGTCTTTTTGCAAAACTAAAAGGAGCGGTAGGTTCTGATATAGAAGTGACGGTTTACCGAAAAACTACACGTCAGAAGCTGAAGTTTAAAATTAAAAGAGCCATCATTCCGCTAAAAAGTGTTGACGTGGCTTTGATGTTGAATCCTACTGTGGGCTATATCAAAATCAACCGCTTTGCTGAAACTACTTTTGACGAATTTAATTCAGGATTGGCACAATTGAAAAAGCAAGGCGCACAAACACTAGTCTTGGATTTGCGTGATAATGGCGGAGGATATATGGAAGAAGCCATTGCGATAGCCGATCATTTTTTAAAAGATAACGACTTGATCGTTTTCACCAAAAGTAAGAGCGGAACGATAGAAAAAACCTTCGCTACTGAAAAAGGGAATTTTGAATCGGGCAGATTATTTGTTTTAATCAACGAAAATAGCGCTTCCGCAAGTGAAATTCTGGCTGGAGCGATACAAGACAACGATCGAGGAACTATAGTAGGACGTCGTTCTTTTGGTAAAGGACTTGTGCAACGCGAAATGGATTTTAAAGACGGTTCTGCCGTGCGTTTGACCGTGGCTAGGTATTATACTCCTTCAGGACGTTCGATACAAAAGCCTTATGCCAAAGGCAATGCCGATTATTTTAAAGAATCGGAACACCGTTTTTTGAATGGCGAATTGTATCATAAAGACAGTATTAAAGTTGCTGATACTTTGAAATTTAAAACCAAAAAAGGAAAATTAGTCTATGGTGGTGGCGGAATTGTCCCTGATGTTTTTGTCCCAATAAGTACTGAAAAGGAGGAAGAAAACGCAGCAATATTAGAACAATCCGGAATGGTAGGGCATTTTGTTTTTGAAGAATTGGACCAAGATCGAAAAGCGTTCAAGGGATTAACTTTCCAAGAATTTCAAATGCAATTCAATGCTGAAAAATATTTTAATTTATTCCAAAACTACCTCAAAGAGAACGGTTTGTTACTTCCATTGGAAAAAAGTAAAATAGTAGTGAATCAATACATCAAGGCCGAATTTGCTAGACAATTATTTGGCGAAGACTATTTCTATCAAATTGTCTTGAAACAAGATGAGATGGTTAAAAAAGTTTTGACTAAAAAATAGCATTAACGAATACTGTCATGTGCATGCGTTTGCACGCCATCATTCCATAATGTAAGAATGTCTGTAGCTACGGCTGCGCCGCTTCCAGCCGCAATGGCTAGTTGACTTCTCCAACCTGCTAATGTACCTATTACATAAATCCCTTCCACTACTTTGTGGTCTGTGTTTCGCAATTGTATGCGTTGTTTTTCAGGTAATGCTTTTTTATGAGGTTCTACATATTGCATCAAGCCTTCAATAGCAAATGTGTTGGCTGATCCAATACCTACAATAAGATTTCGGGTGGTATAGGTGTTTTTGTTTGTAATGACTTTAAATTCAGAAACCGAAGGAGAAGAATGAATTGATGGAGCAAAATTGCTTTCAACTTTTATTACTTTTTCTTCAGGAATTTGAATGATATGGGGGTAAGAAGTGCTCAAGTGTGAAAGGCTTTGTTTTAACAAATCACTACCTAAAGCGCCCGCAGGAATTCCATAGGCATTATTAAACAAGGCTTCTTGTAGAGAAGAGGCTTTTTGATGGGTAATAATCCCAATTTTTTTGTCTGTAACAAAAGATTTGTTTTGGGCGGAACCTAAAACTAAGGCACAAGATACTCCTGAAACACCACCGCCAATTATTAGGACATCAAACATCTAGATGTTGTCGTTCATTTTTTCTTCAATTTTTTTAGAAATTCTAAAAATCAGAAGAATTAAAATAGCACAGAAAGAGGCTCCAACACCAATAAGTGCTACACCACTATTGCCTTTTAAGGGCTCTGAAAAGTCCAATAAGGTAATATTAAAAACGATTAAGGCAACAGCTAAGAAAATTAAAACAGTAGTAAAGATCTTCATGGTATTCATCAATTATGGTTTTAATCATCCTAGTTATTTTGCAATCAAATATGGAGTGATTAAAAGTATTCGAGAGGGTAAATTTATAAAATTTTACTTTAGGCAAACAAACCTTTAACATTAGCAGCGAATAATTTAACAGCAATGGCCAAAAGGACTACGCCAAAAGTTTTTCGTACGACTCCAAGTCCGTTTTTACCCAACATTTTTTCGATTTTACCAGAAGATTTTAAAACGATATAAACCAAAATAATGTTCAAAATAATTCCTATCAAAATGTTGATAGTATGAAACTGTGAACGAAGCGATAGCAGTGTAGTCATGGTTCCTGCACCTGCAATTAAAGGAAATGCAATTGGAACAATAGAAGCCGAATTAGCTTCTTCGTCTCTGTACAAATGAATGCCAAGAATCATTTCTAGAGCTAAAAAGAAAAGTACAAATGAACCAGCAACGGCAAAAGAATGGACATCTATCCCTATTAAACTTAAAAATTCTTTTCCTATAAAAAGAAAAACAATCATAATTAAGCCTGCTACAAGAGAGGCTTTTTCGGATTCAATATGTCCGTGTTTCGCTCTTAGATTGATGATAATGGGAATAGAACCTACAATATCAATCACGGCAAATAGTACCATTCCTACAGTAGCGACTTCTCTTAAGTTGAATTCTAACATACTTTTTTTGAAGGCAAAGGTAAAACATTGTATAGATTTTTAATAGTTAGACGTAATAAATCAGATTTTTTTAATAAATTTTATAAAATATAAGTTGACTTTTTTCGTTTAGTTTTTGATTTGGCAGTTGTTAATAATCGGTTTACCAAAGCTATTTTTTATTTTATGCAGTAGCTAATAGTTAAAGGAGGATAAAAAAATAACAGACTCCATGACTTTCATTAACTTTGCCTCAAAATAAAAATTAGCGCACATTCATGTTTCAATTAGGAAAAACCATCGTATCCGAAGATATACTCGAAAAAGAATTTGTTTGTAATTTATCTGCTTGCAAAGGAGCTTGTTGTGTTGATGGTGACGCAGGAGCCCCTTTGAGTGTTGAAGAAACTAAAATTTTAGAAACGATTTATCCTAAGGTAAAACCCTTTTTACGTAAACAAGGTATCGAAGCCATAGAAGCTCAAGGCACTTGGCTAAAAGGAACGGATGGTGATTTAGAAACGCCACTAATCGATAATAAAGATTGTGCGTATGTTATTTTTGATGGTGCTACAGCACTTTGCGGAATCGAACAAGCCTACAATCAAGGTATAATTGACTGGAAAAAGCCAGTGTCTTGTCATTTGTATCCTATAAGAGTGAAAGATTTTAGTGATTTTGCAGCGGTTAATTATGACAAATGGGATATTTGTGACGATGCTTGTTCTTTAGGAAAAGAATTAGAGGTTCCAGTGTATAAATTTGTTAAAGAAGCACTCATTAGAAGGTTTGGAGAAGACTGGTATATAGAACTCGAAAAAGTAGCAAATGATCTAAAAAAATAAATTAAAAAAAATATCTTTTTTCTCTTGCACGAGAGTTTTAAAATCCTATATTTTACGGCACTTGAGCTGTTTTTTAAAATACAAAACGCTGTTAATCAGTGGTTTAATAAAATATAATTTCCGATTTATAAAATGGCTCTTTGTTAAAAACTAGAGGTGATTGTGAATAAGTTTGACTTTTAATACACGCAATATTTCACAATCTTTGTACTCCCCAAATGGATTAAAATTCTCTAAAAAAAATCAAAAAAAAAGAAGCAATAAAAAATGTCACAATTAGAACCAATTTTACAAGAAAATAAGAATCGTTTCGTGATTTTTCCTATCAAACATCATGATATTTGGGAATGGTACAAGAAAATGGAAGCTAGTTTTTGGACTGCAGAGGAAATTGACTTGTCTCAAGACTTGAATGATTGGAATAATAAGTTAAGTGAGGATGAAAAATATTTTATCAAACACATTTTAGCTTTTTTTGCCGCTTCTGATGGAATTGTAAATGAAAATTTAGCTGAGAACTTTGTAAACGAAGTGCAATATGCTGAAGCTAAGTTTTTCTATGGTTTTCAAATCATGATGGAAAACATTCATAGTGAAACCTATTCTTTATTAATTGATACGTATGTAAAAGATGAAGTAGAGAAAAATGAGCTATTTACCGCTATTGAAGTATTTCCGGCAATTAAGAAAAAAGCAGATTGGGCGTTGAGATGGATTGAATCAGATTCGTTTGCTGAGCGATTGATTGCTTTTGCAGCGGTTGAAGGGATTTTCTTTTCAGGAAGTTTTTGTTCCATTTTTTGGTTGAAAAAACGTGGCCTAATGCCAGGATTGACTTTTTCTAATGAGTTGATTTCTCGTGACGAAGGAGTTCACTGTGATTTCGCAGTACATTTGCATAATCATCATTTGATTAATAAAGTTTCTAAAGAGCGTATAAGACAAATTTTAGTTGACGCATTAAATATTGAAAGAGAGTTTATTACTGAATCGCTTCCGGTAAGTTTGATTGGAATGAATGCAGGATTAATGACTCAATATTTAGAATTTGTAACCGACCGTTTGTTGGTTGAGTTAGGTTGCGAAAGAGAATACAATACCACAAATCCTTTTGATTTCATGGATATGATTTCATTGCAAGGAAAAACCAATTTCTTTGAGAAAAAAGTAGCAGAGTATCAGAAAGCGGGTGTAATGAACACAGACAGTGACGCGCAGAAGATTTCATTCGACGCTGATTTTTAAAAAAGTTAAGTAGTATCGTTTAGTAATTAGAAGTAACTAGTTCTTTTTATTACCTATTAAATTTTGTCCTTCAAATGGGCAGAGAATTTTATGGTGATAAGGAAGTATTTGCCTCTGACCAATCAATACATTCTAGGGATTAGTTTCCCAATTTAATTATTACAAATACTCTAAAATGGCAAAGGGATTTGCTGTTTTTTTAAACTAAAACTTATGTACGTAGTAAAAAGAGGTGGCCATAAAGAGCCAGTAATGTTCGACAAAATCACAGATAGAATTAAAAAGCTATGCTATGGTTTGAATGATTTAGTAGATGCTGTAAAAGTAGCCATGCGGGTAATCGAAGGCTTGTATGATGGAGTATCCACTTCTGAGTTGGACAATTTAGCAGCTGAGACTGCTGCTTCTATGACCATTGCACACCCAGATTATGCACAATTGGCCGCTCGTATCGCTATTTCAAATTTGCATAAAAACACGAATAAATCGTTCTCCGAGACTATGAACGAAATGTACCATTACGTAAATCCTAGGAATGGTCAAAAAGCACCCTTGCTTTCTGATGAGGTACATAAAGTAATCATGGAAAATGCTGAATTCTTGAATTCTCACATCATTTATAACCGTGATTTTAATTATGATTATTTTGGTTTCAAAACATTGGAACGCTCTTATTTGTTAAAAATCAATGGCAAAATAGTAGAGCGTCCCCAACATATGTTGATGCGTGTTTCTGTTGGTATTCATTTAAACGATTTAGAATCGGTTATTGAAACCTACGACTTAATGTCTAAAAAGTTCTTTACCCACGCAACACCAACCTTATTTAATGCCGGAACACCAAAACCTCAAATGTCTTCTTGTTTTCTTTTGGCGATGCAAGACGATAGTATTGATGGAATTTATGATACGTTGAAACAAACGGCTAAAATTTCACAATCCGCTGGTGGAATTGGACTTTCTATTCACAATGTAAGAGCAACTGGTTCTTATATTCGCGGTACTAATGGAACCTCAAACGGAATTGTTCCAATGTTGCGTGTATTCAATGATACCGCTCGTTATGTAGATCAAGGAGGAGGAAAACGCAAAGGAAGTTTTGCAGTATATGTAGAAACTTGGCACGCGGATATTTTCGAATTCTTGGATTTGAAAAAAAATACTGGAAAAGAAGAAATGCGTGCTAGAGACTTATTCTATGCCATGTGGACTTCAGATTTATTCATGAAACGTGTGCAAGAAGATGCGCATTGGACTTTGATGTGTCCAAACGAATGTCCTGGATTGTATGACGTGTATGGCGAAGAATTTGAGGCACTCTATACTGATTATGAAAGTAAAGGAAAAGGAAGAAAGACTATAAAAGCTAGAGAATTATGGGAGAAAATTCTAGAATCTCAAATTGAGACAGGAACTCCTTATATGTTATACAAAGACGCTGCTAACCGTAAATCAAATCAAAAGAATTTAGGAACAATTCGTTCTTCTAACTTGTGTACAGAAATTATGGAGTACACTTCAAAAGATGAAATTGCAGTATGTAACCTTGCGTCTATTTCTTTACCAATGTTTATTGAAAATGGGAAATTCAATCACGACTTGTTATTCAAAGTTACGAAACGTGTGACCCGAAATCTAAATAAAGTTATCGACAGAAATTACTATCCCGTAAAAGAAGCCGAAAATTCTAACATGCGTCACCGTCCAGTTGGATTGGGTGTACAAGGGTTGGCCGATGCCTTTATTTTGTTACGTATGCCTTTTACTAGCGATGAAGCAAAGAAATTGAACCAAGAAATTTTCGAAACCCTTTATTTTGCTGCGGTTACTGCCTCTATGGAAATGGCCAAAGAAGAAGGCCCTTATTCTACTTTCGAAGGTTCGCCAATTTCTCAAGGAGAGTTCCAACACAACCTTTGGGGACTAAAAGACGAAGAGTTATCTGGAAGATGGGATTGGGCTTCTTTAAGAAAAGCAGTAATGGCTAATGGTGTGCGTAACTCTTTGTTGGTAGCACCAATGCCAACAGCATCTACTTCTCAAATTTTAGGAAACAACGAAGCATTTGAACCTTATACTTCTAATATTTATACCAGACGTGTGCTTTCTGGAGAGTTTATCGTAGTAAACAAACATTTATTACATGACTTAGTAGAACGTGGTTTATGGAATGAAACGTTGAAACAAGAAATCATGAGACATAATGGATCGGTACAAAATATTGATTCCATTCCTCAAGATCTGAAAGAATTGTACAAAACGGTTTGGGAAATGTCCATGAAAGATATTATCGACATGTCACGTCAAAGAGGATATTTCATTGATCAATCTCAATCTTTGAACTTGTTTATGCAAGATGCTAATTATTCAAAATTAACTTCAATGCATTTCTATGCTTGGCAATCAGGATTGAAAACAGGAATGTACTATTTGAGAACCAAAGCTGCTGTAGATGCTATTAAGTTCACGTTGAATAATGACAAAAAAGAAGAGGTAATTCCAGAAAGTAAACCAAAAGCAAGACCACTTGAAGCGGTTGAAATCGAAACAGTAGAAATGACTGCCGAGGAATATAAAGCCATGATTGAATTGGCCAAAAATGCAGGACCAGAGGATTGTGAAATGTGTGGGTCTTAAAAGTTTATAGATAAAGGCTTCGATTCAAGTTGAAGCCTTTGTAAATATTACGTTTAACTTTTTAATCTAGATAGAGAGGTAAAGAAAAAAACGACATAAAAAAAGGGATATCTGTGATATCCCTAACTTTGAAAACTTAATAATAATGCCGTCGGAAGCTTTTTGAATTAAGTTATATTAAGATGATGAGGTTACCTCACCTGCTTATTTTATACTTCAAAAGTATAAAAAATTATCATTTTTCAAAGTTAAATTATTCACAGAATTTAAAATGTTAATAATTTTTTTTCAACCCATTGTTATTTAAGGGCTGTAGAGATTGTTAACAAAACCAATCTAATAATTTAAATAAGAAAAAAAGTATGGTAAATTTAAATATTTACAGATTTGAGCTTTTAAATAAAGCAAAAGAGCAACAGGTGTTAAGTTTTTATAATGAGGAAGAGGATTTGTTAGACACAATTGATGACTTCTGTAGTTACATACATAAGAATATTAAATCTTATACCGATGCTCAAGGGAAATATAGGACATTTTCACTTGCAAACAATCAAAATACAGATTTTGATAAAAGAGTTATATCAGGATATTTTGATTCTGCTTATACAGGCGAGTATGGCAAAATCAAGGATAGAAGAACTTCAAGCCTTAAATATGATATTTTGAAGGGAGATTTGGTTAGTAAGGATTTCTTCTATCTATTTCACATTCCTAAAAATTCAAAATATGGTTTTTTTATTTTTCAAAAAAAAGAAAATCATGGTGTTAAAATGGTGTTTGAAAATGCATTCAATTCTTTTATGAGATCGAAAGGAGTCTCAAATTATTATTTAGAATTAAAATATGCTCCTCCTAGATATTTGATTAGTAGTTTTTTAAAATCTGGCGTACTGAAAGAATTTAGATTAATTCACTCTATGCCAAAAATGAATGAAGATTCATTGAATATTGATATAAGCAAGGAAGAACGAGTAATAAAAATAAGCAATTCTGCAAAAAGTGAGGATATAAAAAGTGTTCTGGTTGAATTGTTTAATAATTTTTCGACTGAAACTAAAATACCTTTTCTCAATCATGGAGAGTATGATGAAATAGCGTTTGTGATTAATTATGATGGTGTAACAAAAACTTTCTATGTTAAAAATAAAGAAAGAATTAGATCTAGCGTTAATGTAAGTACGATGGTTGAATTTGAGGATGGTGAGGTTACATTTGAATCTTTAGTAAAAGTATCGTTAGAGTTGATTAGTTCTGCAGCGTAATATTTTAGATTAATTTGAGGGAGTGTTCGTTATTTCTGAGCACTCCTTTTTATTTTTAGATTTTGACAAATCTTTAAATAACATCCTTCCTTACAAACATTCATTGTATTTGCTTAAATTTGTTGTCATAAAAAATAGCTAATCATGGAGATTAAGGATTTTTCAAAATATAGTAATGCTGAAAAAATTGTTTTTGCAGAGCAATTATGGGATAGTATTTCTAAAAACGAATTAGAAATCTCTGATGAAATACAAAAAGAGTTGGATATTCGACTTCAAAATTTAGAAGATGGCAAATCTGAATTGTATTCATGGGAGGCCGTAAAAGCGCATTTGAAAACGATTAGATAATGCGTGATATTCAATTTACAAAAGAAGCATTATTTGATATTGAGGCCGCTGTTTTATGGTATGAAGAACAAAGAACAGGTCTTTCTTATGATTTTGAATTGTGTCTAGAAGCAGGAATTGATGCGATTTTGAGAAATCCCGAGGCTTTCCAAAAGAAATATAAGGATATTAAAATTCGATTTATTTCAAGATTCCCCTATGGAATTCATTATAGATACAAAGAAAATAAGATTATAGTTATTGCTGTTTTTCATACCTCTCGCTCTCCAAAAAACTGGTCAAAAAGACTTGGTTTATAAGTAAAACCTTTTAACAATCCTGTCCCTTTGAGTTTATTATATTTTACGGACCGAAGTAATGTCCTCCTTGAAGATGTTGTCTTTAATGAAGCCGTTTCACAACAAATTAATCAATTTTTAAAGGAGTATCAATTTCGAAAAGTACTCGAAAAATATGATTTACCTGTCGCCAATAAAATGTTACTTTATGGCAAAACAGGTTGTGGAAAAACGATGACTGCCAAAGCCATTGCTCAAAAATTGGATAAAAAACTTATTATTGTTAATTTGTCAAGAATTGTTTCGTCTAAATTAGGAGAAACTTCCAAAAATATCGAAGGGCTATTTAAAGAAGTACAGTACGAAAGTGCCGTATTGTTTTTTGATGAGTTCGATTCTTTAGGACAAATAAGGGATTATGATAACAAAGACAATACGGAGATGAAACGAGTGGTTAATTCCATTATTCAGTTGATTGATAGTTTTCCGAGTCGCTCTGTTTTAATTGCTGCTACCAATCAAATTCAAATGATAGACGAGGCTTTAGTGCGTCGTTTTGAATTACAACTCGAGTTTACAGCTCCCAATGCAACCGTTTTGGATAACTATTATGATACTTTGCTTCAAAAGTATCCACCTCAATTTCAAAAAATGGAACGCTTGTACGACCTTACTTTTGCTGAAGCCAAAAATCATTTGCTACAATCAGTAAAAAACAATGTGATTCAAGATGCAATTGAGAACCAAGATCCGGATTTATCTCAATAACAAATATTAAACGAATCGTATTTGTATCTTTGAAAACTAATCATGCATAAAGTAAAATGAACTGGGAACAACTATTATCATTAAAACGTCAAGGCGACACAGGAAAGCGTTTGCGCATCGAACAAGATGAAACTCGTTTAGGGTTTGAGGTAGATTATGATCGTATCATTTTTTCGTCTGCTTTTAGAAGTTTGCAAGACAAAACTCAGGTTATACCATTGTCTAAAACCGATTTTGTGCATACTCGTTTAACACATAGTCTAGAGGTTTCAGTGGTAGGACGTTCTTTAGGGAGATTGGTTGGAAAAAAAATAATCGAGAAATATCCTTACTTACAAGATATTCATGGTTATCAAATGAATGATTTTGGAGCCATTGTTGCTGCGGCTTCTCTCGCACACGACATTGGAAATCCTCCGTTTGGACATTCTGGTGAAAAAGCTATTGGAGAGTATTTTTCAATTGGAAAAGGGCAACAATATAAAAATGAATTGACTCCCAAGCAGTGGCAAGATTTGGTCGATTTTGAAGGTAATGCTAATGGATTTTCGGTATTGAATAGTTCTCGTCCAGGAGTAGAAGGAGGGATTCGATTATCGTTTGCTACTTTAGGCGCTTTTATGAAATATCCAAAAGAGAGTTTACCAAAAAAGCCTACCAAGGATATTGCCGACAAAAAATATGGTTTTTTTCAAACTGATAAAGCTTTTTTTCAAGAAGTAGCTCAAGAAATGGGAATGATTCCCAATAAAAGCAATCCAGATATTGGCTTCGAAAGACATCCATTGGCGTATTTGGTCGAAGCAGCCGATGATATTTGTTATACTATTATTGATTTTGAAGATGGGATTAACTTGGGATTAATTTCGGAAGATTTTGCACTAGAGTATTTAATTAAGTTAGTAAAAGATAGTATTGATATTTTTAAATATAAGACATTGACCACCAAAGAAGATCGAATTAGTTATTTACGAGCTTTGGCTATAGGAAGTTTGATCAATGATGCTGTAAAAGTCTTTATCGAAAATGAAAGTAGTATTTTGGAAGGAAATTTTCCTTTTGCAATAATGGATAAAAGCAAATACAAAGCACAAATGGATGATATCATCAAGATCAGTGTCAAGAATATTTATCAGAGTAGAGAAGTGATTGAAAAGGAATTAGTGGGGTATCAAATTATTCAAACTCTTTTGGATAAATTTATTATTGCTTTTAATAATAAATTTGAAGGTAACGCTTCCAATTACGACCAGCTAATTTTAAAAATGCTTCCAGAAAAACACCATCTCAAAAAAGAAAATTTATACGAACGCTTGTTACACATCTGTCATTATATTTCTATGTTGACGGATGGGAATGCTTTACGTCTCTATGAAACTTTGCAGGGAGCAAAAAAATAAAAATCAAAACTCATATACTATTCCCACTCCAAGGGCTTGTTTTAATTGTACTTTTGGGCCTTCGGTAATTTGAACCCCATTTTCTTCTCGTTTTGATTTGATGTCGTCGTCATATATTAGGTGTGTACCAATATTGGCTTTTACATATTTGTTAACTACAAGTTCAAATTGTACATTCCAATCAATGTCAACATTGCCAAATTTGTTGATGTAATCTGAGTAAAGTATTAGTCTATTGTCTAGATGAATGTTTTTAAAAACTTCTTTTTTCATCTGTCCAGTGAACAAGAAACCCAATTCTGTTCTTGTTTTCTTTCCTCTTACTAAAAGATTTCCATTTGTATCATAAACGGCTTTGTCTACCCCGAAGGCACCTTGATCAGCCAATCTTTGGTCTAATACCAACGTGTTTTTGAAAGTAAAGGGGGAAATATAGTAGGAATAATTTTTTTTCTTATTGATGTTTTCAGCTCCCAAACCCATAAAAATGTAAGCTGGAGCGAAAGGTCTAGAAATAGCTATTTCTGTATTTGGATAGGAGTAACCATCAGTGAATTGCGTATTGAAATTAAATTTTGCAGAATAGTACCAATTGGTCAAGGTGTCTTTTCTGTAACCAAAAGTGGAGTTGATCAAAACGGCATCATCTGTTTTTCGTAATTCAATCCCGTCTTGTTTATTGAGACCATAGCGTACAATCAATTCATTTTGCCATTTATAGTTTTCTCTAGTATAGACTCTTGTAAAATTACCTTTTACTAATCCAGAAATAGAACTAGTACCCCCAGCATTCCAGTTTACAAAAGCAATTTGAGTGATGTCAAAACCTAGTTTGTTTTTTTTAATCCAGTTTGAAATCCCTAACGTATTTACAGAGGTCTTTCGTATCGTTGGTGCTTTTATAGGCGGTAATGAAGTTGGAATTACGAAAGGCCGGAAAGTAGGTCCAGTAGTAGGAGTCAAAAGAATAATCGAATCGTTGGTAGTTTCTGGTATAGGTATGGTTTCTTGTGCGAAACTATGAAAAGAAAAACTAAAGAAAAATAATAAAAGTGGTATTGATAAAAATTTCATTATTGTCGTTTTAATAAATGCAAATTAACTGATTTTGTGGGTTGAAAAAAAGTCTTTCAAGCTTTTAACGTCAATTTTACAGGCGTATTGTAATTCGGTTATAGTTCCTTGTTCAATAAAAGTATCGGGTATTCCTAGTGTTTTAATTATTTTCTGATAGTTATGTGAAGCCGAAAATTCGAGTATGGCTGTACCAAAACCTCCCGTCACCACTCCATCTTCTATGGTGATTATAGTTTTAAATTGGTTAAAAATGGCATGTAAAAGTGTTTCGTCTAATGGTTTTACAAAGCCAAAATGATAATGAGCAAAATAGGAATTCTCCTCTAGTCTCTCTATTGCCTTTATTACATTGTTACCTATGGTTCCGGTAGAAAGAACGGCAATAGAAGTTCCTTCTTTTATACAGATGGCTTTTCCGAACGGAATTTTTTTGTAAAGTGATTTCCAATCGATGAATTCACCTCTACCTCTAGGGTAGCGTATGGCAATAGGTTGGTTGATTCCTAATTGTACAGTATATAAGATGTTTTGTAGTTCTATTTCGTTCAATGGAGCATAGATCATTAGATTTGGAATGCATCTCAAATAAGCTAAGTCAAATACGCCATGATGTGTAGCACCGTCTTCACCAACCAATCCCGCTCTGTCCAAACAAAAGATAACAGGTAAGTTTTGTAAGGCCACGTCATGTATCACTTGGTCATAAGCTCTTTGTAAAAAAGTAGAGTAGATATTACAATAGACTATCATTCCTTGAGTAGCCATTCCAGCGGCTAGCGTTACGGCATGTTGTTCCGCAATGCCTACATCAAAGGCTCGACTTGGAATTTCATTCATCATAAATTTTAAGGAACTACCAGAAGGCATGGCAGGTGTTATTCCGATGATTTTTTCATTCTTTTTGGCTAAATCTAAAAGCGTTAAACCAAATATATCTTGATATTTTGGAGGTAGATGCTCTTCAGATTTAGGTAATAAATCTCCAGTTGAAGCATCAAATTTACCCGGTGCGTGGTATTGTACTTGATTGTCTTCGGCTTGTTGTAGTCCTTTACCTTTGGTGGTAATAACATGAAGGAATTTTGGACCTTTCACGTTTTTTAAACGTTTTAATTCTTTAATAATTGTAGTAAGATCATGACCATCAATTGGTCCTGAATAATCAAAATTCAGGGACTTAATCATATTGTTTTGTCGATGGTTTTTTCCTTTTTTTACCGCAGTTAAATATTTTTTTAAGGCACCAACACTAGGGTCTATTCCTATGGCATTGTCGTTTAAAATGACTAATAAATTTGCATCGGTCACACCCGCATGATTGAGTCCTTCAAAAGCCATTCCTGAAGCAATAGAGGCGTCTCCTATTACGGCAATATGTTGCTTTTCGGTGTCTCCTTTTAGATTAGATGCAATTGCCATTCCCAATGCAGCAGAGATGGAAGTAGAGGAGTGGCCTACACCAAAGGCATCATAAATACTCTCGCTTCGTTTTGGGAATCCAGAAATACCCTTCAACTGTCGGTTGGTATGAAAAACAGCTTTTCTTTCGGTTAGAATTTTATGGCCATAGGCTTGATGTCCTACATCCCAAAGTAATAAATCATTTGGAGTATCAAACACATAATGCAAAGCAACGGTCAATTCAACCACACCCAGACTGGCCCCTAAATGCCCTTCTTTTACTGCAACAATATCAATTATAAAATCGCGTAATTCTTGCGCTAACTGTGGCAATTGTGCTTCATTCAGTTGGCGTAAATCGATGGGGGAGTTGATGTATTCTAGTAAGTTGCTTTTCATTATAGTTTAAAAAGCAAATTTACGGCTTTAATTTAATTTAATTTTGTTTGGTTTTGGTTTTTGTGGAATCTTTTATTACTGGTATTTCGTTTTCATTTATTTCGATTTTGTCTTCACGTCTTACAATTGGTTTCACAAATTTAACTTGATCTATTTTAGGAGGTGGTGGAGGTGGCGGAATATGGAAAGTGTCATTTGGATTGTATTTTACATCGCCAACAGTAATTCTGTCGATTTCAGGTTTAGGTTCGGATACAACTTCAACTTTTTCAATTTTTTGCTTGTTTCCATTTTTATCCGCACAACTAAATAAAGTAGTTCCCATTGCAATGAACAAAGCCAATAAAAATATTTTGTGATAATGTTTTTGTGAATATAAAATTTGATTTGGAATTTGAATTGTTAATGAATCCAATTGAGAGTTTTTAAATCTCCCGCAAACATTGCCATGCTGTTGAAAATATACTTGAATTTCATTGGGCATCATATTAGTAAAATCAACTACGTTTTTGGAACAGCTACCACAAAATTTTCCATTGCCGTTTGGAGTCATTTTGTTCCAGTCTTCGTGACAGGGTTTCGGAATAGTGATTTTGTGGTTTGTGTCCATATTTTTGCTTACTGAATTTTAAAAGTAATAAAAATTACTTCAAAAGTGTATTTTTGTTTTATGGAAAACATTTTTACGGACGAGTACTTTATGAAAAAAGCTTTGCAGGAAGCTGAAATGGCTTTTGAAAAAGGCGAAATTCCTGTGGGAGCCGTTATTGTTGTGGCCGACAAAGTCATTGCCCGAACTCATAATTTGACTGAATTACTCAACGATGTTACTGCCCATGCCGAGATGCAAGCCATAACCGCAGCGGCCAATTTCTTAGGTGGAAAATATTTAAAAGATTGCACGTTGTATGTGACTTTAGAACCTTGTCAAATGTGCGCAGGGGCCTTGTATTGGAGTCAAATAACTAAAATTGTTTTTGGCGCCAGTGATACGCATCGGGGATATGAAAAAATGGGTACTCAATTACATCCCAAAACTACTGTGGTCCGAGGTGTTTTAGCAGAAGAAGCGGCTGATTTAATGAAGCGTTTTTTTGTTGAAAAAAGAAAGTAATTGAACTCTTAAAGTCCTAGCCCAGATAGCAACGGCATCCTTTTACTGCCTTCTTTAGGCAGGAAAAGATATAGTGGATAGCTGGAAATAGCTCCCAAAAAAGACCATTTAAAATATTTTACCTCCAAAGAATTTTCTTCTTAAAATAATAAATTAAATACTATACTTTTACTACAATATAATGCACCCTTTTACAGTTATGGTTTTAATTGTGAAATGTTGCAATAATTTAATTTATAAACCATTAACTCTAGGTAAAGGTGAAAAAAAAAGGATTGATTTACGTATTTTGTATGTTTTTTTTGTTTCAAGCGTGTGGTAGAAAATCAGCCACCGATTTTAATTCGGATTTCTCATTATTTAAAGAGTATATCGTTAGTTTTACGGGGGGAATAGTCTCGGCACAATCTGATATTCGGGTGGTTTTGGCATTTGAAGATAATAATTGGAAGGTAAATCAGGTTTTAGATCATGATTTATTCGATATTTCTCCAAGTGTCGATGGAAAAGTGATCGCGCTTTCAAACAATACCATCGCTTTTATTCCTGAAAAAAAATTAGAATCAGGTACGGAATACCAAGTGACTTTGCATTTGGATAAGCTAAATCCAAAAGTAGCAGAAAAAAACAAGGAACTTTCCAATTTCAATTTTACGGTAAAGACCATTAAACAGGATTTTATCGTTAACACACTAGACGTTCAATCGTATAGTAAAGACTACCAATATTTGAATTGTGTGTTGAAAACTGCTGATAATATTGATTTAGAAACAGCAAAAAAATTAGTAGAAGCCGAACATAATGGAGAAAATTTACATCTTGTTTTTGAAAAATCGACCACAGTTGGGAAAGAATTTAAGTTCAGAATTGATAGTATTCAAAGATTAGATTCAAAAAGTAATCTTGAGATAGCTTATGACGGAAGCGATTTTGATATAGATCAAAAAGGAACCATCGATTTTCCAATTACAGCCCTGAATGAATTCAAAGTAGTTAAAACCGAAATACAAGAAGGAGACGATCAATCGTTGTGCATAAATTTTTCTGAGCCACTAGAAAAAGAGCAGGACTTTAAAGGTTTGGTGGCGATTCAAAATACTAATAATTTAAAGTTTTCTACACAAGGGAACGTGTTGAAGATCTATTTTGATAAAGAGAAAGTTATAGAAAAACCAGTTGAGGTGGTTACTGAGCCGGTTTCCGAAGGTATTGTCACTGACTCTACAGTTGTGGTTTCAGACACTACAGTTGTTGAAGAATCTCAAGAAATTGTAGAAGTAGTAGAAGTCGTAGCAACCGAAGCTGTTGATGCTTCTCAAACACTCACAGGGGAATTACTCTTAGAGGTGTTTCAAGGCATAGAAAGTGAATATGGGAAAAAGTTGAACGAGAATTATACTGAAAAAATTTCGTTTGATGAAATAAAACCCAATGTTCGATTTATCAAAAATGGAACCATCTTACCAAGTTCCAGTAATCTAAAAATCAACTTTGAAGCTGTAAATCTAAGTGCTGTCGATGTGAAGGTGTATAAAATATACAAAAACAACATTCTTCAATTTTTGCAGGATAATGAATTAAATGGTGCACGAAATCTGAAAAGAGTAGCGCAACCTATCGCTAAATCAACACTCAATCTTAACGAACATGGCTTGGTTAATCTGAGTAAATGGAACACTTTTGCTTTGGATTTATCCAAGATTATAACTCCAGAGCCAGGAGCTATTTACAGGGTAGAGTTTTCATATAAAAAGGCGTATTCTTTATATAAATGCGACGCTTCATCTGGTGACGAAAGTGAAAATGTAGAGGAAGAAGAAATAGATGAAAAGGAGGTGAATTATAGCGATAATGTATATGATGATTACTATTATGACGATTATGAATGGAGACAAAGTCAGGATCCATGTACAAGCTCCTATTTTTATAATGCCAAAATAGGAACGAATATTTTAGCTTCGGATGTGGGTGTAATTGCCAAAAGAGGAGAAAATAAATCGTATTTATTTGCCGTAAGCAATATTATTACCACCGAGCCAATTTCAAATGCAAGAGTAGATTTGTACAGTTTCCAGCAACAAAAATTGGCAACTGGAGCAACTAGCAGTGAAGGAATTGCCAGTTTTCAGCTGGATACTTTTGCTTATTTTGCGATTGTGACTTACGGAACGCAGTCCACTTATGTAAAACTTGATGATGGGCATTCTTTATCGGTAAGTAATTTTAACGTATCTGGCGAGACTTTGCAAAAAGGTCTCAAAGGATTCATTTATGGGGAACGTGGAGTTTGGCGACCTGGAGATAATTTGTATTTGTCTTTCATTTTGAATGATGCTTCGAATAAAATTCCGTTGGGACATCCTATAAAATTTAGATTAGCTGATCCAAATGGAAAAGTGACCTATCAAACAGTTCAAAAAGCAAATGAGTGGCATCATTATGCGTTTACTGTTCCAACAGAAAGTGATGCGCCAACCGGAAATTGGGAAGCAATGCTTAGTGTGGGAGGAGCGAAGTTTTATAAAAGTATTAAAATCGAAACCATCAAACCCAACCGTTTAAAAATTAAAAACAGTTTCAAACGAGCCGTACTTTCTGCTTCTTATCCCAATACGAGTAATCTAGAAGTAGCTTGGCTTCACGGAGCGGTGGCCAAAAATTTGAATGTTGAAATGCAAGCCAAATTTTCGCAACAAATCACGACTTTCAAGAATTATGAAAAATATGTTTTTGATGATTTGGTTCGAAAATTCAGCACCGAAGAAATTACCGTTTTCTCAGGCAAATTGGATGCTACCGGAAAAGCGAATGTGACAATTGAGCCCAAAATACAAGGAGAAGCACCAGGAATGCTGAAGGCGGCGTTTATTACCAAAGTGTATGAAGAAGGCGGCGATTTTAGCACCGATGTTATGGCGACGACTTATTCTCCGTATACTACTTACGTTGGGATCAAATCACCTGAACCTAACAAATACGGAATGTTAGAAACCCGTAAAATGAATCAATTTGATATCGTTACCGTAGATGAAAACGGAAGACCCAAAGCAGTTAAAAATCTAGAAGTCAAAGTTTACAAAGTAGAATGGCGCTGGTGGTGGGATGCATCAAGTGATAATTTATCGAATTATAACGCTGATGATGCTACGACTTCGTATAAAACTTTTAGAATAAACACAGATGCCAATGGAAAAGGAAACGTTCGATTTGCCTTGACGGATGAAGAGTGGGGGCGTTATTTAATTCGAGTTACTGATGAGGTTGGAGGCCACGCAACAGCATTGACCGTAAATATCGATTGGCCAATATGGTCTGGAAAAACCAAAAACACGGATGCTTCAACGGCGAATATGTTGATTTTTTCTACAGATAAAGAGAAGTATGCCGTGGGTGAGAAGGCACAAATCTCTTTCCCATCTAGCGAAGGAGGTCGTGCTTTTATTTCTATTGAAAATGGCTCAAAAGTAGTACAAACGCTTTGGGCTAAGACCCAAAAAGGAGAAACAAAAGTAACTATCCCGATTACTGCTGCGATGGCACCAAATGTTTATTTTAATATTACGCTGTTGCAACCACATGCTACAACCAAGAATGATTTGCCAATCCGTATGTACGGAATTGTACCAATCGAAGTGATTGATAAAAACACCATTCTTGCTCCCAAATTAGTAATGCCTGATGTCTTGCGTCCCGAACAATCATTTGCTTTAAAAGTGAGTGAACAAACTGGAAAAGCAATGACTTATACCATTGCTATTGTAGATGAAGGTTTATTGGATTTAACCCGTTTCAAAGCCCCAAATGCCTGGGACAGCTTTTATGTTCGTGAAGCTTTGGGCGTAAAAACATGGGATATTTATGATGATGTGATTGGGGCGTATGGCGGAAAAGTAAATCAGATTTTCAGTATTGGTGGTGATCAAGATTTGGGCGGTGGAAAAGCCAAAAAAGCCAATCGTTTTAAACCAGTTGTTATTTATATGGGGCCTTTTAAATTAGAGAAAGGACAAACCAAAACGCATCAAATCAAATTACCAAAATACATTGGATCTGTAAAAACAATGATCGTGGCTGGCGATGCAACTACAAGTGCGTATGGAAGTGTTGAAAAGGCGACTCCAGTTCGTAGTCCTTTGATGGTGTTAGCTTCATTGCCTAGAAAGATTTCTCCATCCGAGAAAGTTACGATTCCTGTTACTGTTTTTGCCATGGAAAAAAACATCAAGAACGTTACGGTTCAGATTAAGACGAATAACGGATTAAAAGTTATTGGCAGTGCCACTCAAAAATTGTCATTCACTCAACCTGACGAAAAAATGGCTTATTTCAATTTGGCTGTGGGTTCTGTAACCGGAATTGGGAAAGTGCAAATTGTGGCGACTTCGGGCAAGGAGAAATCCGTGTATGATGTAGAAATTGACATGACCAATCCGAATCCAGTGACCAATACGTTTACCGATGTGATTTTGGAGCCCAATAGTTCTAAAACAATTTCTTGGAAAACATTTGGTGTTGCGGGAAGTAATAAAGCAAAATTGGAGATTTCCTCAATGCCAACCATCAATTTGAATGGACGCTTGCAGTATCTGATTCAATATCCTCATGGTTGTGTAGAGCAAACGACCTCGTCTGTTTTTCCACAATTGTACTTAAATGAGATTACCGATTTGGATGCCATGCGTCAACAATTAATTCAAAAAAATATCACGGCAGGAATCACGCGTTTAGGAGGTTTTCAATTGTCGAATGGAGGATTATCGTATTGGCAAGGAGGAACCGTTGCCGATGATTGGGGTTCTTCGTATGCGGGACATTTTATGATTGAAGCAGAGAAAAAAGGGTATTTCTTGCCAATCAATTTCAAAACCAAATGGATTTCGTATCAGCAAAAAGAAGCCAAACAATGGCGATTTGAACCGAGTTATGGCAATGATTTGGCACAGTCCTACCGTTTGTATACTTTGGCTTTGGCGGGAGTTCCTGATTTGTCTTCGATGAATAGATTGCGTGAAACCAAAGGAATTTCGAACGAAAGTAAATTGCGTTTGGCTTCGGCTTATGTATTGGCGGGACAAAAAGCAGCTGGTTTGACGCTGTTGTTGAAGACTTCTATAGATGATGCTTCCAATTATACGTATTACTATTATGGTTCTGCTGATAGGAATCGTGCCATGGCTCTCGAAACATTGTTATTGCTAGGGCAAAAGCAAAAAGCATTTGCAATGGCAACAAAATTGGCCAAAAATATGTCTAGTGACCAATGGATGAGTACGCAAACTACAGCGTATGGTTTGTATGCCATGGCTAAATTTTCTGTGAGTAATGGTCCGAAAGGAATCGATGTTCAGTTCAGTAAAGACGGAAAAGCGCAATCAATTAAAACGATGAAAACCATCGCTGATCGAAGTCTGGTGGTCAAAGCAGGTTCAAATAGTGTGACTTTGAAGAACAACCAAAAAAATAGATTATTTGTTCGTGTGCTGAATACAGGAATTCTTCCAATTGGACAAGAAAAAGCGATTCAAAGCAATGTTTCGGCTTCTATTGTTTTCAAGAACAGAAAAGGAAGCAATATCAATGTTTCGAAAATTAGCCAGGGAACAGAATTTATTGCTGAGGTAATGGTTAGAAACCAGAAAAATGAACGTGTAGAAAATGTGGCGTTGTCACAAATTCTACCTTCTGGTTTCGAGATAGTAAATACCCGTTTCACAGACTATGGAGATGCAACTAATAACGTTGCTGATTACATTGATATTCGCGATGATAGAACCAATTTCTATTTTGGATTAAAATCGGGTGAAACCAAAACGTTTAGAATATTGCTGAATGCCTCTTATCTAGGAACCTATTATCTGCCAGGATTGCAATGCGAAGCGATGTATGACAATACGTTTTTGGCAAGAACCAAAGGATTTTGGGTTCAAGTGGTGAAATAGAAGATGCTAAAATGGCCACGGATGACACAGATAGAACGGATTTCACACAGATTGAAATTATAATGTGTCTTGTGTCTTAATATTCTTCGCGAACTTTGCGTATAACTTTGCGACCCTTGCGGTTAAATAGAATAACTTTGAAAAACAAACTAATAGCGTTCTCACAACGCATCATCAATTGGATAAAAACAAATAAAATTAAATCATCAATAGTCTTTTTGCTGTTGGTGGTTTATTATTTTTCGTTGCCACGAACTTTGTTTCAAGAGCCCTATGCTACGGTGATTGAAAGTAAGGAAGGAGAATTGCTCAGCGCTAAAATTGCTCTTGACGGGCAATGGCGATTTCCTGCACAAGGCAGCGTTCCCGATAAGTTTAAAAAATGTATTGTTTATTTTGAGGACGAATATTTCTATAAACACCCCGGATTCAATCCTGTGGCGATGGTTAATGCTTTTCAGCAAAATAGGCAAGCAGGCAAAGTGGTTCGTGGAGGAAGTACATTGACACAACAAGTCATTCGCTTGTCCAGAAACGGGAAAGGGCGAACCTATTTCGAGAAAATAATCGAGCTCATTCTCGCCACCCGATTAGAATTAGGTTATTCTAAAAATGAAATTCTAGAATTATATGCTGCTCATGCTCCGTTTGGAGGAAATGTGGTAGGGTTGGAAATGGCTTCTTGGCGGTATTTTGGCGTGCAATCCCATCAATTGTCTTGGGCAGAAAGCGCAACCTTGGCTGTTTTGCCCAATGCGCCTAGTTTGATTTATCCAGGAAAGAACCAAATCAAATTATTAAGCAAGCGCAACCGACTTTTGTTAAAGTTAAACCAAGAAGGAATTATCGACAAACAAACCTATGAACTTTCGATAGCCGAACCTTTGCCTCAAAAACCGTATGATTTGCCCCAAATTGCCCCACATTTATTGCAACGTGTGGCCAAAAATCAAGAAGGATCTCGGGTGAAAACAACAATAGAAATTGGGTTGCAAAACAGAGTCAATCAAATAGCAAAGTATTATTACAACCAATACAAGCAAAACGAGGTGCATAATTTGGCTATTTTGGTTATCGATGTGTCGAATAGAAAAGTGATGAGCTATGTGGGTAACTCACCTACAGACGGCAATCATCAAAAAGATGTGGATATTATTGATGCGCCAAGAAGTACAGGAAGTATTCTGAAACCGCTTTTATACGCCGGTATGCTCGACGATGGAGAGTTGCTGCCCAATACATTAGTGGCTGATATTCCAACGCAGATTGCGGGCTATACGCCTCAGAATTTCAACCTGACTTTTGATGGAGCAGTTCCAGCACATCGGGCTTTGTCTCGTTCCTTGAACATTCCTTCTGTATTGATGTTACAGGATTTTGGAGTCAATAAATTTTATGAAGAATTACAGCGATTCAAATTAAGGGATATTTCAAAACCACCAGACCATTATGGTTTATCACTTATTTTGGGTGGTGCCGAAAGTAATTTATGGGATTTGTGCCGAACTTACGCAGGTTTATCTTCCACTTTGAAGTATTTTAATGCAAATCAAGGGCAATATAGAACCAATGAATTTGCTGAATTAAACTATGATGATGCTTTTCAAGTTGATTTTGGCGATGAAACCCGACAAAAGAACATCTTGGGAGCAGGATCGATTTGGCTTACCTATAATGCCATGGAACAAGTCAATCGCCCCGAAGGAGATGAGGCTTGGAAGTTCTACGATAGTTCACTCAAGATTGCTTGGAAAACGGGAACAAGTTTCGGAAATCGCGATGCGTGGGCGATAGGTACCAATGCAAAATACGTTGTAGGTGTATGGGTGGGTAACGCTACAGGTGAGGGTAGACCCATATTGACGGGAGTCACTAGTGCAGCACCAATTTTATTCGATGTTTTTAATTTGTTGCCTAGACAGCGATGGTTTGATACACCTTTTAAGGATTTAGAAGAAGTTGAGGTGTGTAGTCTGAGTGGTCATTTGGCCAAAGAGGGTTGTCCAACAATAAAAGAACTCGTTCCGAAGAAAGGGAAAAATACTTCCGTTTGTCCGTATCACAAAACGGTACATTTAGACAAAACATTAGAATTTCAAGTGAACAGTAGTTGCGAAAATATGCAAAATATAGTGACCAAAAACTGGTTTATTTTGCCACCCGTAATGGCTTGGTACTACAAAAGTCAGCATATTGAGTATTTGCCGTTGCCACCATTTCGTAATGATTGTATGGGTACACAAACGGCAACAATGGATTTTATTTATCCAAAAACGAATAGCAAAATCTATCTTACGAAGAATTTCAATAGTGAAGTTCAGCCTGTGATTTTAAAAGTTGCCCATTCTCAAAGAGAAAGTAAGTTGTTTTGGTATGTTGATAAAGTGTTCAAGGGTAGTACCAAAACCTTTCATGAAATGCCTATTTCGGCAACGACAGGATTTCATTACATAACCGTTGTGGATGAATTTGGAAACGAAATCCGAAGAAAAATTGAGATTGTAAAAGAGTAATAGATGTTGTGAAAACAAAATGCACTAGCCCAGATAGAAGTGAAAAACCTTACATGCCGGTGTTCGGCATATAAGATTGCAACGAATAGCTGGACACGAGCGGAGCGAACTGACGAAGTAAATAGCTCCCGCTTATCGTTTTGAATTTTAAAAGTATAAAAAGAGAATTGACGAATTAGAATCAATTATAATTTGTGAATTTGTAGCCCAAAAAAAGACACAAAAAAACCGCTAATCTCACGAAAAGCGGTTTTGTTTGTTTTAGTCTGTAATAACATTTCCTTTTTTGTCGTAGAAATGATATTCTAAATACGTGTAAGCGTCACGTGGTATAATTTTCACCCATTTTTTATGCTCAAAAAACCATTTTGAACGTAATGATGGAAAACCTTTGCTGAGGTAAGCAGCCACAAATGGATGTACATTAAGTACTACCTTGTTGTGGGTTTTTAGAAGTCTTTCTAAATCGGAAGTGATTTTGTCAATGATTAAAATTGGCGCTTCTATCTCGCCATTTTCATTATTAGGATCTTCTTCTCTGGTCTTGATGTTGACTTCTGGTCTTACTCTTTGTCTAGTGATTTGAACTAATCCAAATTTGCTAGGAGGTAAGATCTTGTGTTTGGCTTTATCATCGCTCATCTCTTCTCTTAAGAAGTCAAATAAGACTTTGCGATTTTCGGGATTGGCCATATCGATAAAATCAACTACTATGATTCCACCCATATCTCTCAAACGCAATTGTCTTGCGATTTCGGCGGCGGCTATCATGTTAACTTCCATTGCGGTGTCTTCTTGATTGGTAGCTTTGTTCGAACGGTTACCGCTATTTACGTCTATAACGTGAAGTGCTTCTGTATGTTCGATGATTAAATAAGCTCCTTTACTCATGGAAACTGTTTTTCCGAAGGAAGTCTTGATTTGTCTCTCTATATTGTATTTCTCGAATATTGGAGTGTCTTTCGATTGATAAAACTTTACAATTGATTGTTTGGATGGTGCAATTTCTTGCAAGTAATCCTTTGTTTGTTGGTACAACTCTTCATCATCTATTTGAATACCGCTAAAGGTATCATTAAACACGTCTCTGAGGATAGAGGAGGCTCTGTTGAGTTCACCTAGCACTTTTGACGGATGATGAGCAGTTGGTAATTTCTTACACATTGCAGCCCATCTGCTGAGCAGGTTCTGCAAATCTTTTTCTAATTCGGCTGTATTTTTGCCTTCGGCTACTGTGCGAACAATAACGCCAAAGCCTTTTGGTTTGATGGATTGTACTAGTTTTTTGAGTCGATCTTTTTCTTTTTTATCTTCTATTTTTTGAGAAATAGAAACGCGATCCGAAAAAGGAACAAGAACGATAAAACGTCCGGCCAAAGATAGTTCTGCGCTAATTCTTGGGCCTTTGGTCGATATAGGTTCTTTGACTACTTGTACTAAAACAGATTGATTGGCATTCAAAACATTGGTGATGGTGCCGTCTTTATCAATCTCTTTTTCAAACTGAAAGTTTTTTAGGGAGAAATCTTTTATTTTACCTGCGCTTACAAGTTTTATGAATTTCAATTGAGAAGCAAGGTTTGGACCTAAATCATGATAATGTAAAAAGGCGTCTTTTTCGTAGCCTACATTAACAAAAGCAGCGTTTAAGCCTGCAACTGGTTTTCGTATTTTAGCAATAAAAATATCACCTACTTGAAAGTTGCTTGTTTCTTGTTCTTTGTGTAATTCAATTAGTTTTCCATCTTTTAATAAGGCAAAATCTACGGCATCAGAACTAGAACGAATAATTAATTCTTTATTCACGCTGTACATTTTTATCCTGACTTTGTGTTTGTTGTTTTTGGTTTTTAGTTTGTAGTTGAATAGTAACAAACGATGAACATTAAACGATAAACTTTCCAGCAAGGATGGATTAAACAATATTTAACAGGTTTGACCCGATGAAAACTAGTTGGCAGTCTGCAGTTGTAAGTAATCAGTTGGCTGAATACTAAATACTGATGACTGAATGCTAATTTTCGATTTCAATGAACTTTTAAAAAGAAAAAAGTAGTTTAAAACTACTTTTTCTTTTTATGACGGTTAGCTCTCGCTCTTTTTTTACGTTTGTGCGTCGCTACCTTATGTCTCTTTCTTTTTTTACCACTTGGCATATCCTGAAGATTTTATGATTAATTAATAGATTATTTTGCTTCGTTATTTGTTTTTACACCTTCTACAAACACTTTAGCTGGTTTAAAAGCTGGAATGTTGTGAGCAGGAATTTTGATAGTGGTATTTTTAGAAATATTTCTTCCTGTTTTTTCAGCTCTAGTTTTTACGATAAAACTTCCAAAACCTCTTAGATACACATTGTCTCCAGTTTCTAATGAAGTTTTAACTTCATTCATAAAAGTCTCAACTGTTGCTTGAACATCTCCTTTTTCAAGCCCTAATTTTTCTGAAATCTTTGCTACGATATCTGCTTTCGTCATTTTCTTTCCTTTTTAATATGTTGTACTATTTTTTTTGAGGTTGCAAATATATGAATTTAAAAAACAATAAATCAACCTAATTCGTTAAAATTTAATTACATAAACTTTTACTTTTGCTTTCAAATTTTTAAAGATGACTTTTTCTAACTTGTTAATTCAATGGTATTTACAAAATAAGCGTGATTTACCATGGCGAAATACCACAAATCCATACCCAATTTGGCTCTCAGAAATTATTCTTCAACAGACGCGTGTTGCTCAAGGAACGCCTTATTTTTATAATTTTTTAAATCAATTTCCTACAGTTAATCATTTGGCTCAGGCCGATGAACAACAAGTTCTTAAACTTTGGCAGGGATTAGGATATTATTCTAGAGCTAGAAATTTACATCAAACCGCTCAATATATAGTAAATGAATTAGACGGTATTTTTCCGAATTCCTATGCAGGTCTTTTACGATTAAAAGGTATTGGTGAATATACAGCTGCTGCGATCGCTTCGTTTGCTTACAACGAACCTGTGCCTGTGGTAGATGGAAATGTATTTCGGGTGTTGTCTCGGTATTTCGGAATCGAGTCAGACATAAGCTTAGGGAAAACCAAAAAAGAATTCACCGCTTTGGCTGCCGAATTATTGCCCAAAGACCAACCCGCACTTTTCAACCAAGCCATAATGGAATTTGGTGCGTTGCAATGTGTGCCCAAGAGTCCTAGTTGCGAGGATTGTATCTTTAATACCAGTTGTGTCGCTTTGCAAAAAGGATTGGTAGGCGAGTTGCCTGTAAAATCCAAAAAGCTAAAAGTAAGCCATCGTTACTTTAACTATATAGTAGTAACCGATACAAACGGAAACACAAAACTGCAACAACGAACCGATAAAGGGATTTGGTACAATTTATATGAGTTTCCTCTGATAGAAACCCAAAAAGAAGAAGGATTCGAGACCATCGCGCCGTTGATTCAGAATGATGCTTCTTTTGGAGCTTCGGTTATTAGTATTCAAGAAGTGAATCCTATTAGTATAGTGCACAAGTTATCACATCAGCATTTGCATATCAAGTTTTGGAAAGTGACTCTTGATGGTGCTTTGGATGATGGAGTAACCGATCAACAATTAAAAGCCTTTCCGTTTCCAATAGTGATTCACAATTTCATTGAAGATGTTTGGGCTAAATAATTTTAAAAAAATAATGTATCTTTGGTTGAAATACCATTGTAATCATGAACGGAACATTAAATAAAGTGATGTTAATAGGGCATCTGGGAGACGACATTAAGATGCATTATTTTGAAGGTGGTAATTGTATTGGACGCTTTCAATTGGCTACAAACGAAGTGTATATCAATAAATCTACCAACGAAAAAATTACTTCAACCGAATGGCATAACTTGGTGGTCCGCAACAAAGCCGCCGAAATATGTGAAAAGTACCTTTCTAAAGGAGATAAAATATACGTTGAGGGGCGTATCAAATCACGACAATGGCAAGCTGAAGACGGTACTATGAAATCAACAACTGAAATTCAGGTAACCGAATTTACTTTTCTGACTACCAAAAAGGACCAAGATCACAAAACGAATCCCGCTCAAGAATCACCAAAAAACACTAACTTTGACGCCTCAAATGGCGGTTTGCCTATAAACGACTTGCCATTTTAAAGGAAGTTGTAATTGAAAAAAAATGAAAAGAAAAGTTAGTACACTTATAGGAATAATATTGTTGACAGTAACGGGTTGTAAAGACGATGTGTTGCCTAAACCTTCAGGCTATTTACGCTTAGATTATCCTGAAGCCAAATACATCGATTTTAAAAATCCTTGTCCTTTTACTTTTGAAAGTAATGATGCAGCTATAATAGAGGGAAAATCAGATTGTAGTTATACAATTACGTATCCCAAAATGAAAGCTACCATTTATTTGACTTACAAACCGGTATCCAATAACATCAAGCAATTATTGCGTGACGCTCAGAAATTAACTTTTGAGCATGTAATCAAGGCTGATGATATTATTGAACAGCCCTACTTGAATCCCGACAAAAAAGTCTTTGGCATGTTTTATCAAGTAGATGGTAATGCGGCCACCAATTCACAATTTTACGCCACCGATAGTACACGACATTTCATTACGGGCTCCGTTTATTTCTATGCTAAGCCTAATTTTGATTCTATTATGCCTGCCGCAAGTTATATCAAAAACGACATGCAGCACCTGATGGAAACCTTGAAGTGGAAGTAGTTTTTTAGGAGCACAACAGTTGGTTTCTCAATAACGAATCCTCCTGCTGTCCGTTCTATCTTTCCCGCCGAACCCCGGCGGCAAAGGATGCCACTCCCATCAGGGCTAACCAGAACATTTGGTTTTTCATAAGAAAGTAAAAAATATAAAAAAAAGCATTCGTTTCTGGCGAATGCTTTTTTGCTTAAGAGTTTTTCTACCTATGATTTAGGTTGTACAACTTTATAAGTTTTTCCATCGGCTACGCCTTCAATTACTTGAGTTAGGGACGTTGGGTTTTGAACCGTTTTGTCAAAAGATACAGTAGCTAACTTTTTGTCAAAATCAACAGTAGCTTTTTCTACCCCTTCAGATTCTGCTAATTTTTTCTCGATAGTTTTTGCGCATCCTACCGCACAAGTCATTCCTGTGATTTCGAAGCTTGCGGTTTGTACATTTGCTGCTGCAATTGGTTTTTTAGTTGTTGGAGCTGCGGTAACAGCTACTTCTGGTTTGGCTGTTTCAGTTTCTTTTTTGCAACCTATCATGACGATACTTGCAATAGCCATAGCGGTAATTATTTTTGAACTATTCATAGGTGTTGATTTAGATGAACTTAAAATGTATTTTGGTCAAAATTAATCAAAAAAACACCTAGATATTGCCAAAATAATTACAATTTTGAACCAAAATAAAATAGATGATGTCAAAACAATTCAAATGGGGCTATTTACTGCTTTTATCTCTTATATGGGGTAGTTCGTTTATATTGATCAAAAAAGGGTTGGTGGGCTTAACCGCTTTTCAGTTGGGGTCGTTGCGTATTATTTTTGCTGCACTTTTTTTGTTGGTGATTGGTTTTAGAAGTTTGATAAAAATTCCGCACCATCAATGGAAATATATTGCTTTAACGTCGTTGTTTGGTACTTTTATTCCTGCGTATTTGTTTGCTATTGCACAAACGCAAATAGATAGTTCCATAAGTTCTATTCTCAATTCCTTAACGCCTTTGAACACCTTGTTGATTGGAGCACTTTTCTTCAGTTTGGATTTTAGACGCAATCAAATTTTTGGAGTATTAATTGGCTTAGTGGGTAGCGCATTGTTGATTTGGAATGGCGCGGTGCATCATCCCAATCAAAATTATTATTATGCTTTCTTAGTACTGATTGCTTCGATTTGCTATGCTACAAATGTCAATTTGATTAAAAAATATTTGTCCGATTTGCCTCCGTTGAGTATTACAACGGGTAATTTTTTGGTTTTGCTTTTTCCAGCTTTAGCGGTTTTATACAGTACTGATTTTTTCGCTATGACTTATGGGGCGGAAGTTCAAGAATCGGTGTTGTATATTTTGATTTTGGGAGTGTTGGGGACGGGAATTGCAAATATCATTTTCTTTAAACTCATTCAGATTTCGTCGCCTGTTTTTGCGACTTCGGTTACGTATTTGATTCCAGTGGTAGCTTTCTTTTGGGGGATGTTAGACCAAGAGTTGTTAACGCCTGTGCAGCTTTTTGGAGCTTTTATTGTTTTGGTTGGGGTGTATTTATCGGCTAGAAAATAGACTGTAGATTATAGAAAAGAGAAGGGAGAAAGCTACAAATTAGAAAGAGTAGGGATACAAAAACTCATAACAGAAATCATTTTGATTGCGGCGGCAAAATACTTTAAACGAAAAAAGACTGCCGATGAAAG
>NZ_JBCGDP010000024.1:0-60329 GCF_038739875.1 Flavobacterium polysaccharolyticum | reverse complement strand
GATTGGAAGCTAAGATTTCGATCAGTGCCAACAAAAGCTTCGGATTAATGTCTTCACTTTCTGCCGATTTAGGAAATACTGTATTGTACGGTTCTTTATTAAGCGGAGGATGTCTGCACTTATTCAACAAAGAAACTTTAATGGATGGTGTGAAATTACAAGCGTATTTTAAAGCGAATCCGATCGATTGTATCAAAATAGTACCGAGTCACTGGCAGGCTTTGCGTTTGGATAAGGAACTATTGTTACCAGTACGCACCCTGATATTCGGAGGTGATGTATTGCCAGTGTCACATGTAAAAGAGATTGCAGCGCAAGATCCAAATGTAACCATCGTGAACCACTACGGTCCTACGGAGAGTACGATTGGGAAATTAGTGCACAAAGTAGATCCTGCTTTTGATTATGTAACCATTCCGGTTGGGAAACTATTCTCGGATAGTGAAGCTTATATTGTGAGCAGTGATATGTCGTTATGTCCAATTGGAGTCTCGGGAGAATTACTATTAGGCGGCGCTGGTATCTCAAAAGGATATTTAAACCGTGAAGATTTAACTCAGGAAAAATTTATCGCCAATCCGTTTACAGCAGGTAAGAGTGCAGTTTTATACCGAACAGGAGACTTAGTTCGCAGAAATTCGTTAGGAGAGATAGAGTTTTTAGGACGTGTAGACGATCAGGTTAAAATCCGCGGATACCGTGTAGAATTAAAAGAAATCAGTCGTGTGATTCAGGGGTATTCGGGAATTGTACAAAGCGAGGTTTTATTTAGAGAAGATACTGCAGGGGTAAAACGCTTGGTGAGTTATCTGGTTGTCGAAGAAGGTTATTCAGAGTCTGATTTGAAATCCTATCTTTCAGGATTGGTTCCGGATTATATGGTTCCTCAGGTATTTGTAGTCTTAGACCAGATGCCGCTAACTTCAAACGGTAAGATCGACAGAAAAGCATTGCCGGATCCTACCGTTACAGAGGGGCGTGTATATGTTGCTGCTGAAACCGAAATAGAAAAAGGTCTGGCAGCCATCTGGCAGGATTTACTAAATGTAGAACAAGTTGGCGTTACCGACAATTTCTTCGAACTGGGAGGTGATTCTATTATTGTCATTCAGGTAGTCAGTAGAGCAAAGAAAAAAGGATATCAAATCCATGTACAAGACTTGTTTGATTACCAAACGGTAGCAGATTTGGCTGTCGCAGTAGAGCAAAACAGTAAAAGACTTAGTAAAGCAGAACAAGGACTTTTAGAAGGTGAAGTGCCTTTATCACCAATTCAACAGTGGTTTTTTGAGCGAGGAGACGAGGCACTTTCATATTTCAATCAGGCATTCCTTTTAAGCATAAGTAAGGGGATCACGAAAGAGAAATTAGAGCAGACTATCGACTTAATAGCCAAACGTCACGACTCACTTCGCTTTAAATACGCAAGGCAGCAGGACGAATGGGTACAGTTTTATGGAGAATTTACAAATGTGTTCCGAACCGAAAATATTGAAGCCGGAAAAAACACTGCGGAAGTAATTACCGCAATTTGTGAAAAATATCAGGAATCTCTAGACATTGAAAAAGGAGATCTCGTGCGATTTGTTCTTATTGAAACTCCAGAAGCTGAGACCAGCAATAGATTCTTTATGGTATCACATCATCTGGCAGTAGATGGCGTTTCTTGGAGGTTTATAATTGATGATCTGGAAATCCTACTAAAAGAAGAAATCGTAGACGAAACAATTTATTTAGCAAATAAAAACAACTCGTTCAGAGATTGGATAAATAGGCTGAAAAACTTTGCAGAGACTGAAGAAATAGAATCTCAGTTAGAGTATTGGCAGCAGGTGAATAGTGACTATACGCCGCTTCCAACAGATTTTTCGGCAAAGAAACCAACCAGAGATACGAAGAAAACTCATGAAGTAGTTTTGAATCAGGAGTATACAAACTGTTTGTTGAAAGAGGTCAATGTTGCATATAACACAGAAATCAATGATTTGATGTTAAGTGCTTTACAAATGACTTTTGAAAAGGTATTCCAGACACAGCGACTGGCACTTGGTTTTGAAGGGCACGGAAGAGAAAATATATTCACAGATATTGATCTTTCCGGCACTACGGGCTGGTTTACAAACAAATATCCTGTGATTTTATCCCGAAACGGAGCAAGAACAGAAGGTGATACCATTAAAACGATAAAAGAAACATTGCGTAAAATTCCGACCAAAGGATTGGGATATGGATGCTTACGTTACTTGCATTCCTCTAATGAAATTCGTAATTCCTTAAAAGATTGCCGATGGGATGTGGTGTTTAATTATTTAGGACAGATTGATAATGTATTGAATCAAAAAGGAAGTTTTGCACTAGCACCAGAATATTCAGGAGCTCACATAAGTCCTACTTCAATAATAGAAGAGAAGTTTATTATAAAAGCAATTATTGTCAACAATGAACTTAGAATTTCCTGGGACTATTCAAGTGAACGCTATCGTCCGGAAACAGTCAAAAATCTGGCAGATCAATTTATAGAGAATTTAACTCAGCTTATCGAACACTGTATCAATAAAGAGGACAGGGAAGTGACGCCTTCAGATTTTGGATTAAGTGACGCCATAGATTTTAAAGAGTTTGATGCTTTATTTGAATCAGAAGTTCAGGTTGATGCAGAGAATGAAAGTGTTCTGAGATTCTAAGTACTGTTTTTTAAGAACCTTACCTAACATTAATTACCTAAATCCAAAAACATATGAAATTACCTGTTTCCTATCACCAGCAAAGGATGTGGTTTATAGATCATTTTGAAAGAGATTACCTTTATGAAGGAGGACCTGTTTATCACAACATTCCTTTGAGCTTAACAATTGAAAAAGTGGTAACCACCGAAGAGATTTATCGGGCTTTTACAAAATTAATCAACCGCCATGATATCTTGAGAACCTCCATAATAAAAGAAGGTGACCAGATTTTTCAAACCATTAAAGCACCTCAGGAAATTATAATAGAAAGTTTGCTGACCGAGCAGTCTGATCTTAAACAGAATCAGGAAAAATTGCGTAAAGGATTTTTCAATTTTGAAAATGAATTACTAGTAAAAGCCTTTTTCGAACGTCTGGAAAATCACACCAGAATATTATTTGTATTCCACCACGCGATTGTTGACCGTTACAGTCTTGGAATTCTAAAGGAAGATTTTTTGAGTTTTATAAATCGCCCCGAAGATTCGTTAGGCTTTACCATGCAATACAAAGACTTTTCAGAATGGGAACAAGCTGTTGATCCTTATGAGACTGAAATTCTGGTAGCACATTGGAGAAAACGATTGACGAATATTCAGGTATTGTACCTTCCCACAGATATAGAAAGAGTGGCGGTACACATTTATAAAGCAGCAACAAGTGCTTTTTCTTTTAGTAAAGATCGTTTACAATCTTTTGCCGCAATCAATGGTACTACGTCACAAATAGTAACGCTGGCGGTTTATAAAATGGCCTTAGCTAAATTCTCAGGGCTCTCTGATATCGTGATTGGAACCCTTATGGACATGCGTAATCATCTCACGGCATCTACTGTAGGTGCTATCGAAAATCTCGTGGTACTGCAATCTGTTCTGGAAGAGAGCACAACATTATCTGATGCTTGTACGGTTGTGGCCAACACTTGGCAAACGGCAGATTATAATAAGGGAATCCCTTTTGATAAACTGGTTGTAGAGATTAACCCTAAGAAAGATATGAGCAGAACAGCACTTTTTGATGTTTTATATCTATACGATCAGTATGATGCTGTGATAGAAGATCAAGAGGAGCCTTTTGAATATAAAAATCAGGGATTAGGAAAGTATGATTTTAATCTTTTGGTACAGGAAAAAGAGACCACTTTTGATTTTATACTCACCTATAATGATCTCTATTTTGAACCAGAAACCATTGCGATATTTCTAGAAAGTATGAAAAATATTCTTGAAACAGCCACAGTACATAAAGAAGAGTTAAGAGGTATCGCTTTGTTTTAAGTGCAATTACATACTCAAAGAAAAGATTCATTACGCTACTATTAGAAAACATATTTTAAAATCATGGAAAAATTCATAAAACAATTAAAAAGTCTTGGATTCGAACTTAAAATTGATGGGCAGGATTTAATCTTATTAGGAAAAGAAGGAAAACTGACTCCTTCTGATATTAAAACTATTACAGAACGTCCTGATATCACCTCTTTTATCAAAGAAAATAAGGCAGATGTCATTACATATTTAAAGAAAGAAGATTTTAAACTAGACAGAAAAAATATTTCTTCGATGTATGGATTGAGCCCTGTACAAGAAGGTATCTTGTTTCATAGTACCTATTTATATAATACAGAGTCTAAAGAAAACACAACATACCACACTCAGTTTGATGTTAGCTTTTCCTCTAAATTAAATATAGAACTGTTCAAAAAAGCTTGGCAAAATGTGATTAATAACCACACTATTCTTAGAACTGGATTTATTTATGATAAAGTAAACATTCCAATTCAGTTTGTTAACAAAGAAGTGGAAGTTCCGTTGCGATTCATTGATTTAACAAACGATACTGATCAAGAAAAAGACGCAAAGTTCATAACACTTAAAAATCAGGACCGATTTGAGGACTTCTGCTTTACTAATCCGCCATTAATGCGTATCACTATTGCTAAATTTGGTGAGGAAGCTTTTAAAATGATCTGGACAAAACACCACGTACTTTGGGATGGATGGTCCGGACAGGTAATCATTCAGGAAGTAATACGAGCGTACACCAATCTAATGTACAATACACCAATTGACGTTCAAGAAGAAGACCGATATGAGGATTTTATAAACTATATTAAATCGATAGATGCTTTTGAAGAAAAAGCATTCTGGCAGTCTTACATGCAGGACTTCAGTGAACCATCTTTACTGCCATTTTGTAAAGCATCGCACGAACGTAATAAAGGAAAAGGAAAATACGAACGTATCAGCATTGATTTTGACAGATCCTTAACACAAAAAATCAATGATTTTTCAAAATCCAATCATGTTACACCCAATACACTGACGCAAGCAGTATGGGCTATTTTATTGTCTAAATATACAGGTCTTAAAGATATTGTGTATGGAGTAACGGTTTCTGGACGTCCTGCAGATTTAAATTATGACAGAAAAGTTGGGTTATACATCAATACGATTCCTTTGCGAGCGAAAATAGACAATAATCAGACTATTGCAGATTTTTTAGACATGCTTCAAAAAACTTCTGTAGAAGCAAGAAATTTTCAGCACACGTCTCTTAGTAAAATCCAGCAATGGAATGATATTAAAGGAGATTGTTTTGATTCTTTATTGTCGTTTACGAACTATCCGTCTAAAAGCGGGGACAGTTCCCGTAAACCTGTTTTGGAAATAGATAGTGTTAATGTAAAAGAAAACAATAACTATTTACTTTCTATTCAGCCTATGCTGAAAGATAAATTAACTATTGATTTTACTTTCAACAGTTCGATTATGGATAAAGCATTTGTTCAAATGATCACAGAGCATTTCAGAACAGCCATATGCAATATGGCAGAGGAGAAGTTTACTACTGTAGGCGATTTTGATATGTTGGGAGTAGAAGAAGTAATAGCGCTTACTAAAACATACAACGCTTCAGAAACCGGATATCCAGAAGATCGGAATATTATAAAAATCTTCGAAGAGAAAGTAGCTGCTAATCCAGAAGCCATTGCGCTGACATTTGACGGAGAAGGAATGACCTATAAGGTATTAAATGAAAAAGCCAACAAGCTAGCAGGATATTTAAAAGAACATGGAGTAGGTCAAGAAACCATGGTAGGAATGTGCATCAATCGTTCTTTTGAAATGATTGTCGGGATTTTAGGAATCCTAAAAGCAGGAGGAGCCTATGTACCAATTGACCCAGAATATCCTACTGAGCGTATTAATTTTATTCTTAATGATATCGATTCAAGAATTGTATTGGTAAGCACAAAGAGCACTGGAGTATTAAAACTAGAAGATCATATTCATTTGGTTAATTTAGATGAAGCTGATGCTCTCTTTTCAAACTACGAAGCAACTAACTTAGAGTTAGATTTATCATTGTCTAATCTAGCTTATGTAATCTATACCTCAGGAACTACTGGAGTTCCTAAAGGAGTAATGATAGAACATGGTAATGTGGTTAGACTTTTCTTTACTGATCAGCCTTTGTTCGATTTTGACGAAAAAGATGTATGGTGTGTTTTCCATTCGTATTCTTTTGACTTCTCGGTTTGGGAAATATTTGGAGCTTTGTTATATGGAGGTCGATTAGTAATTGTTCCTGAACTTGTTGCAAAAGATACCAAAGCTTTTGCACGGCTTTTAGAGGAACAAAAGGTAACCATACTGAATCAAACCCCTTCGGCATTTAATGCTTTACAAGAAGAAGTTACCGATAAAAAACAAGCATTGAGTGTACGCTATGTTATCTTTGGAGGTGAGGCGCTTACGCCTGGAGTTCTTAGACCTTGGGCAACTCAATATCCAAACTGTGTGCTTATTAATATGTACGGAATTACAGAGACAACAGTGCATGTAACGTTCAAAAAAATAGGAACTCGAGAAATCAGCCTTAATATAAGCGATATAGGAAGACCTATTCCAACTATGAGTTGCTATATTCTAGATGAAAATTTGGATCTGGTACCTATGGGAGTTGCTGGCGAGTTATTCGTTTCCGGAGCGGGAGTTGCCAGAGGATATTTAAATCGTCCTGAACTTTCAAAAGAACGTTTTATGAATAATCCGTTTAATCCTGAAGAACGTCTTTATAAAACTGGAGATATTGCGAAACGACTTTTTAGCGGAGATATTGAGTATTTAGGAAGAAACGATAAGCAAATTAAAATTAGAGGATTTAGAATAGAACTTGGAGAAGTAGAGGCTGTCTTAAATGTGTGTCCATACGCAAATCAGGCAGCTGTTATTGTGCACGAAGATCAATATTTTTCTAAAGAACTAGTAGCTTATGTGGTGATAAAAGAGGGATATACCTTAGATAATTTTAAAGAGTATCTTTCAGAAAGTTTACCAGCATACATGGTGCCTACAATATGCATCTCCTTGGATGAAATACCGCTCACTTCTAATGGAAAAGTGAACAAAAAAGCTTTGCCAAAAGTAGCCACACAAGGAACGGATGCCATTGGATATGTTGCTCCCCGCAATAAAAACGAAGAGCAGTTGGTAACCATTTGGAAAGAGATCTTAGACAGAGAACGTATAGGCGTTTTAGATAATTTTTTTGAGTTTGGCGGACACAGTCTTAAACTTACAAGGCTGATTACAAGATATCATAAAGAGTACGGAGTAAAATTAGAACTAAGAGATTTATTCATTAATAAAACCATTGAGGAGCATTGTGCCTTATTATTTGGAGCTTCTGTTGAAACTACAATAGAAAAAATAGAACCTGCGGCGCAACAAGCTAATTATCCACTTTCCAGCGGTCAGTATTGTATGTGGGTTTTGAGCCAGTCTGAAGAAAGCAATATCTCCTACAATATGCCAGCGCATCTAATTCTGGAAGGTTATAATATTCCTTTTCTAAAGAAAGCCATTGATGCCGTTATAGAACGTCATGAAACATTGCGTACCGTATTTAAAGAAGCTGAAAATGCAGAAGTAAGACAATGGATATGCTCCCCTTCAGAAATTAATTTTGCAATTCAAGAAATTGATTTTAGAGGAGAAAAATATATCGAGAAAGCAGTGGAGTCCTATATGAAGCAAGATGCCTTACAGCCATTTCGCCTTGATGAAGGACCTTTATTGAGAATTGCACTATTACAAATTTCAGATAGCGATCATATTTTCTATTACAATATGCATCACATTATTGGAGATGGTGTTTCAAAATATATTTTAAAGCGAGATGTTTTAGCTTTCTATAATGCTTACAAAAATGATAAAGCTGTGTCGCTTCCGTCTTTGGGTATTCAATACAAAGATTTTGCTGTCTGGCAAAAAGAGCAATTGGAAAATGATGCTTTTGAACATCACAAACAATATTGGCTACAAACCTTGTCTGGAGATAGAGCAATATTGGATTTACCAACTCAGAAAGCGAGGCCAAAAGTAAAGACGAATAATGGAGAGACCCTACGAACCTTAATTTCAGACACCGACACGAGTAAACTTGACGCGTATTGTAAAGCAAATAAAGGAACATTATTTACAGGAATATTAGCCCTTTGGAATATATTATTCTACAGATATACCAACCAAAAGGATATTCTCATAGGAACACCAATTGCTGGAAGAGATCACGTAGATCTCGAGAATCAAATCGGACTTTATTTCAACAATATTGTGATTCGTAATCAGTTGAATGCTGAAGAGAATTTCGATCAGATTTTTGATAAAGTAAGAGATGTTATGTTTGAAAACACCAAACACCAGATGTATCCGTTCGACAACTTGCTAGATGACTTAAAGATAAAGGGTGATACGAGTCGTAATCCTCTTTATGATGTAATGCTTTCTTACCACAATACAGTAGACAACAACAATAAATATCAGTTTACACAGGACGAAATTGATCAGATTGTGGTTGAGAACGAAAGAGGGGCAAAACTAGATATGCTTATTAATTTTAAAGAAATAGGAACCTATTTATACTTTGATATTAATTACAATACTGACCTCTATAGCCAAAATATGATTAAAGGTCTTATGAATAATTTTAAAAAATTGTTAGCGCTCTTACTAGATAACACCCAAGAAAAAATTGGTGATATCGATTTTCAGAAAGAGACTAGACAAAACCTTCGGAATCTTAATGTTAATAAATTCAAGTTGGTTAAAAAATAAAAACTGTCTATGTAATTTATATAAATGAAATAGCGCTAATAATAACAGTTCTGCAGCTATTTAAAAAAATAAAAAAAATTATGATAACTAGCATACAAAAATTAAAAGGTATTAAAGCTCAAAAAGTATCAGATTCGACAAATGTAGAATATGCTGTATGGCCTGGTAACGGAGGATTTCCCTTAGTAATTAAGCCATCCACAGTAGGACTACAGCTCAATGATTGGTTGGCTCAGAATAGATCTCTTTTTGAAGAAAAAGTAAATCAGTACGGAGCTATACTTTTCAGAGGCTTTCATATTAATACGGTTGAGAAATTTGAAGATTTCAGTAAATTATATGCAGATACACCTTTGGAATATAATTTAAGATCATCCCCGAGATATGCTGTTGGGAAAAATGTATACCATACTACAACTTATCCTAAAGAGTATCATATCGAAATGCACAGCGAGAGCTCCTATGCACCCTCTCATCCAAGTAATATTGTTTTTTGTTGTATAGATCCAGCAGATAAACAAGGAGAAACTCCAATCGCAGATAATAAAAAAGTATTGGAGTATTTAAGTGAAAAAACAAAAACTAAATTTTTTGAAAAAGGAGTTAAGTATGTTAGAAATCTCAACGAAGGATGCGGTTTATCATGGACTGAAGTTTTTCAAACAGAGGACAAAACAGAAGTAGAGGCTACTTGCAAAGAACAGAGGATTTCTTATGAATGGAAAAGCGATACCAATCTAGTACTGACATGGAATAAAAAAGCAATATGGGAACATCCAGCTACAGGAGATCAAGTATGGTTCAATCACGCTTATTTCTTTAATAAGCACGCACTCGAAGCTTCTTTCTTTGAATTGGTAACGGATGATCATCTTCCTAATAATACATTTTATGGGGATGGTAGTGAAATTTCTAAAGAAGAAATCGAAGAAATAAGAGTGGCTTATCAAAAAGCAACCGTTGTATTCCCCTGGGAAAAAGGAGATGTATTATTCCTTGATAATATGCTCATGTCACATGGGAGAAATCCTTATGAAGGTAGTAGACAAATCATCGCGTCCTTATTTTAACCTTTTGGAAACACATAGATAGATTTTACACTTTTATAAAAGGTGTTTAGTGGCTTTAAATACATATAGTTTTTGCAAGAAATGCACTTGTTTGCCTTGTTCTTAAAGCATAAAATTTATGTCTCGGTGTGTTTAATTATGAATTACAACCTACGAATTTATTGTAAAAACCAAAAACAGAATAGCATCCAAGATATGTTTGGATAGTCTAAATGCTAAATTAATAAGTTACTAACATGATGGAAAAAGAAATACTAAATAATATTGAAGGATATCAGCTATCTATAAATCAGATGAATTTATGGAGTGTAGCAAAAAGTAATGTACAGGCTTATTATAATCAGGTTGTTATTGATATTGGAAACGCAGTAACAATCGAAGAGTTGCAACGTGGTTTAACACGTGTAGTAAGCAAAAATGAAACACTACTATTTAAAATGAGTATGACTTCAAATGCAGTTTTCCCCGTTCAGATAGTATCTGAAATGACGGAAAGAATAGCAGAACGAACAGTACAAACACTAGATAAAAATACTATTGAGGCACAAGCACAGGAATGTCTTGGAGAGCAATATAATCCTTTAAAAAATGATGCACTGCGTATTTGTTTACTTAAAGATTCTGATGGCAATCAAGTATTGGTAGTACGGTTATTTTCATTTTGGGCAGATACTTACAGTGCTACTTTTTTATGCAACGAACTCTCAAAAGCTCTGCAAAATGAAATTTTGTATGAAAAAGAAGCAAGAGAATTTGTAGAATATCAGGATTTCGCAGTATGGCAGCAGCAATTGTTTAGCAATCCTGAAGAAGAGGGTATTAATTTTTGGAAAAATTATACTATAGATTTAACTCAGGATATTGTTCCGTTTAAAAATAAAACAACTGATTTTTTTGCACCACAAAGACAAGCCGTTTGCACGATTGAAAATAATGCTTATGAGGCTTTAAAAGCAAAATCTATTCAGGAGGATTGTTCAGTAGAACATATACTGTTGTCTAAATATGCAGTTTATTTATCCAGATTTGGAGAGGATTCGTTCACTCTTGGATATCTTCCTTTCAAAAGATTTTATAATGAATTAGAAAATACAGTTGGGTTAGTGTCAAAGACACTTCCTATTCAGCTAAAAGATTTAACTACATTATCGGAAAAAGAAGTAAATGCTCACCTGAAGAAATCAGTTGAAGAAACCAAAATGTGGTCTGATTATTTTTATGTGAACAGAATTCACGACAAAAAGGTAAGTGATGCAACAATCTTTAAGTATGTTTTCGAGTTTTTGGAGTTAAACCAAAATAACTCATCAAATCATCTAAAAATAAGAGATATATACAGTGTTACGGATGTTTTTGAACTTAAACTTAGTGTAGTTGATTATGATGATAAATTGGTAATAGAATTATATTATGATGCTTCTTGTTACACGATCGGAGCAATAAATTTAATTGCTGCACAGCTTAAAAACTTTTTTACAAACGAGAGTAATAATCTGGCAGGTCAGGCTATTATAGCGGCTGCAAATAATACAGTGAAACTCTATGAGTCTTTTAATTCTGTTACAACAATTTTTGAGCAACAAGTAATATCACAAGGCAATAATACAGCTCTATTTGATGAAAACATATCAGTTTCTTATCAGGAATTAGACCGAAAAGTAAACCAGTTTTCCCAATATTTGATTGAGAAATACGGTATTAAAAAAGGAGATGCTGTTGCGGTTTTATTAGACCGTTCGCCAGATTTTGTAATTAGTATTTTAGGAATTCTTAAAGCTGGAGCCTACTATATTCCTATGGATATAGCCTATCCAAAAAATCGTATACAGTTCATTCTTCAAGATGCCGCTTGTACTGTTTTAGTTACTACGCCACCTCTTTCAGCAGTAAACAATTTTTCTGATATTAGAATTCTTGACCCGTCAAAAAAAGAGATTTTTCAGGCAGAGGTAAATCCTTCAATTTTTAATGTAGTAGATCCACAAGATATTGCTTATTGTATCTATACTTCTGGTTCTACAGGAAATCCTAAAGGATGTCTGATAACGCATGCTAATCTTTTGAATTATATACAATGGTCTAATGAGTATTATTTTGAAGATTCTGAAACTGGAAACTGGGGATTAATTACTTCTATTTCTTTTGACCTTACGATTACTTCTCTTTTCACCAGTTTAACAAGAGGTAAGAAATTATGGATTGGATCTGATGCAAAAACAATCAACGAATTGCTGACGGAAAGTTTTACCAATCCTCAGATTGATACTTTAAAACTCACGCCATCACATCTTTCATTGTTAAGAGAATTGAATATCGAAAAAACAAATATAAAAATAGTCATCTGTGGTGGTGAACAGTTAACGCAAAATCAATTACAAAATGTGTGGAATATTGATCGAAATATCCGCATATTCAATGAGTATGGACCTACCGAGACCACTGTTGGTTGTATCGTAAAAGAAATGACTCCAGATCAGTCTCATGTAAGTATAGGGAAACCAATTGCTAACACCTTTATCACGATTGCAGATCCTTGTGGAAATATTTGCGATGTGGGAGTATATGGAGAAATTATAATTTCAGGGGCTGGAGTTGCACAAGGTTATTTAAACCGTCCTGAACTTAACAGTGAACGATTTATAAATACAAGAGAATTATCGTCTTATAAGACTGGAGATATCGCCAGATGGCTGGATAATGGAGACATAATCTACAAAGAAAGAAAAGACGATCAGGTTAAAATAAGAGGGTACAGAATAGAGCTGAGCGAAATTGAACAGCAACTTATGCAGCATGAAGCAATTGATCAGGCAGTTGTTTTGGCTGACGACAGAAATAATTGCGAAAAAGAGCTAGTTGCTTATATTGTATGTGCCCAAAATGAAGATACAAAATGGGTAAAAAGATATTTGGAGTACAAATTACCTGAATATATGATTCCTTCGGTAATTTTACTGGTAGATGCAATTCCATTAACTGTAAACGGGAAAGTTGATAAAAAACAATTACTGACTTTAAATACAGGAAAAATATCCCGTGCTGTATATGTTGAGCCAGCAAATGAAATCGAAGCTCAAATTGTAGAAATATGGAAAAAAATACTACAAGTAGATCAAATAGGAACCTTAGATGATTTCTATGAATTGGGAGGTCATAGCCTTAAAGCAATTCAGTTAATTAACCAATACCATAAAGCATTTGAAGTAAAATTAGGATTAAAACAAATATTTGCAAATTCGACCATAAAGTCACATGCAAACCTCATCAAAAATACCGAAGTAACTGTACATACTGCCATACAAAAAGTTCCAGATGCTGCTGATTATCCTGTCTCAGCTGGACAACGAAGATTATGGGTTTTAAGTCAGACGATAGGAAGTATGGCAGTATACAACATGCCTTTTCAGACAGTTTTAAAAGGATCGTATGATTTATCCTGTCTTTCACAAGCTATAGAAGCCACTCTAGATAGGCACGAAGCCTTACGAACAGTATTTAAAGTTAACGATGAGGGAGAAGTAAGACAAGTGGTAAAAACAACAAAAGAGTTAGGTTTTATTGTAAATTATATTGATTATAGAGCTGATTTGCATCAGGAAACAAATGTGTCATTGTATATAAAAGAGGATACTAATGTACCATTTGATTTAAAAAATGGACCACTGGTAAGAGCCAGTATTTTACAGCTTTCTGATCAGGATTATATATTTTATTACAACCTGCATCATATTATTTGCGATGGTTGGTCAATGGATGTACTTGAGAAAGATGTATTGGCTTTTTATGAGTATTATTCAGCAGGTAAAGAACCTGAGTTACCATTATTAAAAATTCAATACAGAGATTATTCAGTTTGGCAGCAGGAACAATTACAAAAGGAGCAAAATAATTTTCATAAAGCTTATTGGTTAAAAAGCCTGGCAGGAGAACTACCTACTTTGGATCTTCCTTATCAAAAAACAAGACCAGCCGTTAAAACTTATGTCGGAAATAGTCTAAGGACCTATATTTCGCCAGAAATTACAAATCAACTTAGAAAGTACGGGCAAAATCAAGGGGGTAGCTTATTTGTAGGGTTATTATCTGTATTGAATATTTTGTTTTATAAGTATACATCTGATAATGATTTGATTATAGGGACGCCTGTTGCTGGAAGAGATCACGTAGATTTAAACCATCAGATTGGTTTTTATATCAATACGCTTCCGTTGCGAAACATTGTAAATGCAGAAGATAGTTTTGATTCTTTTTACAACACTGTAAAAGAAAATACAATTTTGTCTTTTGAGCATCAGATGTATCCATTTGATCGTTTAGTAGACGATCTAGATATTCGAAACGATACTAGCAGAAGCGCCATCTTTGATGTCATGCTGATGTTGCAAAACATTAGAGATATTAACGAAAATGAGATTCTTGATAATACAGCTTTTTCTTTAATAGAAAATAAAGGATATAAAGTAGCTAAGTTTGATATGGATATTGCATTTCAGGAACAGGGAGATTATCTATCGTTTAACATTACTTATAATACTGATCTGTATTCAGAAGAGTCCGTATTTAAGTTTATCAATCATTACAAACAATTACTAGAAGTACTTTTGCAAAATCCGGAGGAGCAAATAAAAAATATAGAGTATATATCCGAAAGTGAAAGACATCAATTGATTTATGATTTTAATAATAATGTAGTTTCCTATCCTAAGGATAAAACCTTAATCGATTTGTTTACCAGTAAAGCTTTGAAATATTATAAAAATAAAGCTTTGTTTTTTAATGGCTTAAGTTATAGTTATAAGGAGCTGGATCGACTTTCGAATCAATTGGCAAATTGTTTAAAAGATGATTTTAAAGTTGTAAAAGGAGACTTTATAGGAGTAGAACTAGAAAGAAATGCCAATGTTATTATTTCGATTTTAGGAATAATGAAAGCTGGTGCAGTGTATATTCCAATTGATACTGCATATCCAGAATCTCGCAAATCTTACATTTATGAGGACACCAAAATCAGGTTACTCATTTCAGATCAATCTTCTGTAACTTACATAGATAATTACAATGGAACTGTATTTGATATTGTAAATGATTTTAAACCTTTTAACTATAGTGATGAAGTAAATGGTGTAAATCTTACTCCAGATGATTTAGCCTATATCATTTATACCTCGGGCTCAACCGGAAACCCTAAAGGAGTAATGATTGAGCATAAGGGAATTGTCAATACGATTTTGGCGCAAATAGCTCTTTTTGATATATCGGCAAATGATAACGGATTACAGTTTGCTTCCTTTTCATTTGACGCTTCGATATCTGAAATATTTACTGCTCTTTTATCAGGTGCTTGTTTGTGTGTTATCGATACTCTACACAGAAATGATCCTAAAATGTTAGAAAAATATATCGTTGAACAGAAAATCGATATAGCAACTATTCCGCCGTCTTATATGAGTTTGATGAGTATAAAAAACTTAGGAAAGCTTAAAACTTTAATTACAGCTGGCGAACCTCCTGTTTACAACAAGGTAAAAGAATACTTGGAATTAGGGAATTATTATAATGCATATGGTCCAACGGAAACCAGTATTTGTTCCGCGATGTATGGTTTGTTAAAAGGGGATCAATTGCCATTAGCAAATATACCAATTGGAAAACCAATTGCTAATACACAAACTTTTATTCTTGATAAAGAAAATAAAATTGTACCTGTTGGTATAGTAGGAGAAATATGTGTGGGCGGAACGGGATTGGCTAAAGGATATTTAAATAGGCCAGAACTTACAGCTGAAAAATTTATAGCACATCCTTTTATAGAAAATGAACGTTTATACAAAACTGGTGATCTGGGAAAATGGCTTCCTGATGGTAATATTGAATTCCTAGGACGAAAAGATGACCAAGTAAAAATTTCAGGATATAGAATAGAGTTAAGTGAAATCGAACAAGTTTTGACGAGCCATGATCATATTAATGAAGCTGTTGTTCAGGTAGATATCAATGAGTTTAATATCAAAAGTTTAATCGCTTATATCATTACAAAAGAGTCATTGTCACTGGAGCAGTTAAGAGTGTTTCTTAAAAACACTATACCTCATTACTGTATTCCTTCAACATTTATAGTGTTAGAACAGTTGCCCGTAACAATAAACGGAAAAATTGATAAAAAACAATTAGCAAATGTTCCAGGAATTAAGATCGTCAGTGAAAAACAATATATAGCCCCTCAGTCTCAAAAAGAAAAAGTAATCATAGAGATTATAGCTAGAGAGTTAAAAATAGAGCCAACTACAGTGAGTATACTTGATAACTTCTTTGATCTTGGTGCCAACTCTATAAAGATTGTTAAAATTATGAACGAAATTAATAAGCAATTAGAACTGGATGTTAGAGTAGTTTCGCTGTTTGAAAACCCTAATATAGAAGAGTTTGTTCAATATTTAGACACGATTGATTCTCAGGAAAAAAACAATCTGGAAGAGCCGGAAGATATATCAGAGGCTTTTGATGAATTTATAAGCTTAATGTAATACAATACAATTTAATTACTATGGACAATAAAATTAGAAAAAAGGATATTGCTATTGTTGGGGTTTCAGGTAAATATCCTAAATCAGATACTATTAATGAGTTTTGGGAAAATTTAAAAAACGGCGAAGAATTAGTTCATTTTTATACCGATGATGAATTAAGAGCTGTTGGAGTAAGCGAAAAAGATCTTACAAACCCTAGTTTAATAAAAGCACAAGCTCCTCTGAATGATCCTAATAGTTTTGATTATTCTTTTTTTGGATACACCAAACAAGAAGCTATGGCTATGGATCCTCAAATACGCATGATGCACGAACTGGTTTGGCTGGGATTGGAAGATGCAGGGTACAATCCGAGGACTTACAAAGATAAAATAGGTTTGTACTTATCTGCATCAGACAATATGAACTGGAGAGCCTATACCATGATTGCCACCAATGACAATGTTAATTCATTTTTCCTGAATCAGATCTCTAACAAAAATTTTATCAGTACACTGATTTCTTATAATCTAAACCTTAGAGGACCAAGTTATTATGTAGATACGGCCTGTTCAAGTTCTTTAGTAGCGGTACATCAGGCTTGTCGTTCTTTGCTTATGCGAGAATGTTCGATAGCAATAGCGGGAGGTATACGAATCTATTCAAAACCATACAGAGGACATTCTTATCAGGAAGGAATGACCAATTCTAAAGACGGTCATTGTAAAGCTTTTGATGAAGACTCATCGGGAATTGTGTCCGGAGAAGGCGCAGGAGTAGTCATTTTAAAAAGATTAGAAGATGCTATGGCTGATAACGATCAAATCTACGCTGTAATTCGTTCTTCAGTGGTAAATAATGATGGAAACAGAAAAGTAGGTTACACCGCTCCAAGTATAAACGGGCAATACGAGTGTATCAAACAAGCCCAACAAATCGCAGAAGTAACCCCGGAGTCTATAACCTATATCGAAGCGCATGGTACAGGAACAAAGTTAGGAGATCCTATTGAAGTAGAAGCACTAAATAAATCTTTTGGATATAATGCTAATCATCACTGTGCTTTAGGATCAGTTAAAACCAATATTGGACATCTTGACGCTGCGGCGGGAATTACAGGATTTTTGAAGGCCACACTGTCATTAAAAAATAAAATGATTCCGCCGTCCTTACATTTTAAAAATCCAAATCCCGAAATTAATTTTAAATCAGGGCCTTTTAAAGTACAAACCGAGTTAGCAGCATGGAATTCGGTTAACAATCAACCTTTAAGAGCAGGTGTTAGCAGTTTTGGTATAGGAGGAAATAATGCTCATGTCATTTTAGAAGAAGCTCCAGAAAGAGAAGAAACCATATCGGATAAGTCCTATAAATTATTGCGTTTTTCGGCACAGTCAGTGGGGTCTTTAAATGCCTATCAGGAAAAACTAATCTTGTTTCTGGAAAACAAGGAGAGCAATAGTTTTAGAGATATAGCCTATACCCTTCAAACGGGCAGAAGCCAATTTAAGTACAACCGATTTTTAGTAAGCAATTCTAAAGAAAGTGCCTTAGAAATTTTAAAAGACCCGTTAAGCACAGCACTTTATTCGGCAAAACTAGATCAAAAACGTAAAGTAGTTTTTATGTGTACTGGTTCAGGAGCACAGTATCTTAACATGGGAAAAGACCTTTATGAAAATGAGCCTTATTTTAGACAGCTTATGGATGAAGGTTTTTCAATCATAAACGAACTGACAGGGGTTGATGTTAAAAAGGTTTTATATAAAGAAGATACAGACATAGGAGGTTTCGATGTTAATAAAAATGAATTTACACAACCTATCGTATTTGTTTTTGAATATGCATTAGCCAAACAGTTAATCCGTTGGGGAATACAGCCTGACAAACTGATAGGACATAGTACGGGCGAATTTGTGGCCGCCTGTTTAAGTGGTGTTTTTTCTTTTGAAACAGGATTGAGACTGGTTGCAAAACGTGCTTTATTGATGAATAAATCTTCTAAAGGGAGCATGTTGAGTGTATCACTTTCGGAAGAAAAAATAAAAAAATATTTAAACCGTCAGATTGCTTTGGCAGTGGTTAATTCACCGGAGTCTTGTGTTTTATCAGGAACTGAAGATGCTATAGAGACACTTATAGAGATATTTGAAGCAGAAGAAATTTTATGTTCAAAATTAAAAATTTCCTTAGGAGGACATTCTTTTTTAATGGATCCAGTACTGGAAGAATTTAGAGAGGAACTGAAAAAGGTTGAATTCTCGACGCTTAAAATTCCTTTTGTATCCAACTTAACGGGAGCATTAATAACTCCCGAAGAAGCCATGTCTTCTCAATATTGGATCGATCATTTGCGAAGCACAGTACGATTTTCGGATGGTTTAACCACATTGTTAAAAGAACCAAATACCGTTTTTATCGAAATAGGTCCCGGAAATACATTAACAACCCTTTTCCATCAACAAAAACACGATCTGATTTCTAATAAAACGGCAATCAATCTGATTAGACATCCAAAACAGGAAATTCACGACCAAGAACATCTTCTGAAAAAAATAGGAGAATTATGGACCAATGGTATCGATATCGATTGGGAAGCATATTACGGAGAACAAAAGCCCTATAAGGTTTCAGTGCCAGGTTACTCATTTAATAAAACAAAACTTCCTGTAAAAGTTAACCCATTTGAGTTTTTTAATTTATCTGGAGCTGAAACTCCGGTTTTGACAACTCCATTTGCACTTGAACACTTTGATGATAGTGAAGCATTTCAGGAAGATCCAGATGAGAACGCAGTGTCTTTTGTAAACTATATTGCCCCGGTTACGGATACTGAGAAAAAACTTGTTGAAATGTGGAAAACATTTTTTAGTAGAGATGAAATGGGAATCTTAGATGATTTTTTTGCATTGGGAGGCAACTCTTTAAAAGGGGTTACCATGCTTAAACTCATTCAGAAAAATTTTGATATAGAAATCAAAATCAAAGATTTCTACCAAAAATCAACTATAAAAGAATTGGCTGCCGAAATAGATATGGGGTTGAAAATTGTTACTATTCCACAACAAGAAAACAGCTACAGATCAGTAATGACCATCTAGAAAGAATAGTCTTCTTTTTTATTTGCTTCAGGTTGCAACACAAACAACACTATTTATTATTTGTAGACGAACTGTCTTATAACCCAAAAACGAAATGCAATGGTCAATTTATTAAACGAAATATATGAAAATAACATTACGGTAACACTGGATGGTACAGATCTTAAGCTTGGTTTTAAAGATGAAGTAATTGATGAGGTGCTTATCACAAAAATAAAAGAAAACAAGCAGGAGATCGTTTCTTACCTTACAAAATACGGTTCTTCAAACAAGCATAACTGTATTCCCAAAGTCGAATCACAGGAGAGTTATGAGGTATCCTTCAGCCAGCTGAGAATGCTCTCTTCTATTCTTATCGATACAGAAACAAAAGGATTCAATTATGCAATTCCGAATTCTATTAACCTTAAGGAGGAGATTAATGTTGCTAATCTTAAACGTGCAGTTTTTAGTACGATAGAGCGACATGAGTCTTTGCGTACAGTTTTTAGAATCAATGAAGAAGGGCAAATAAGACAACATATTCTTGGAAAAGAAGCGATTGGTTTTAACGTAGATTTTTTTGACTTTAGAAATTTAGATAAAGGAAGAGAACAGATACAGCAAATTACCAAAGACGACATCGAAAAGCCATTTGATATTGGTCAGGGGCCTCTAATAAGGGTAAAATTATTTCAATTACAGGATCGTGAATTTGTTTTTTATTGCAATATCCATCACGTAATAAGTGATTCCTGGTCTCTAGATATCTTATTTAAAGACATTTTTGCATTCTACACCTCTTTTGAGACAGGCGTTCCAAATCAGCTTTCAGAATTAAAAATTCAATATAAAGATTATGCAGCTTGGCAAAATGAACAACTTTCAAAAGGCTTATTTAAAAGTCAAGAAGCATATTTTAAAGAAACATTTTCAGGAGAGTTGCCTGTAATTAACTTTACAAATAATAAGAATAGACCAGCGGTGACAACGGTTAACGGATTTGCACTTAAATCCTATCTTTCTAAAGAAGCTACAGCTCGTTTTAAAAAACTTTGCTCGGACAAAAAAGGAAGTGTTTTTATGGGATTGTTGGCTGTATGGAATGTATTGCTGCATAAGTACACTAACAGTACCGACATTATTATCGGTACCGCTGTTGGAGGACGTGATCATGCCGATTTAAAAGAACAAATAGGTTGTTATATCAACTCATTGCCTTTACGAAATCAACTTAATCCGGAGCAAACATTTAGCAGTTTTTTTGATACCGTAAAAGAAAATACATTATCAGCCTTGGATTGTCAGTTTTATCCTTTCGACCATTTATTAAAACTAATCAATTACAATAGAGACATGTCAAGGTCTCCTTTGTTTGATGTTATGATTCTGCTTCAAAACGCAGTAGAAAATAACCATAACCATCAGATAAGTGAAGAGCAGATAAAAGAGATAAGAAGATTAGGAGAAACCTCAGTATTAACAGATTTAGACATCAACTTTATCGAAGAAGGAGATTATCTGGCTTGTCATTTAGTATACAACGCAGATGTTTTTGAATCTGAGTATGTAACTGCGTTGCTTATTCACTTTAAGCAATTGTTGGAGAGAATAATTTTACATCCCAATACACCGATCCAGGATATTGATTATTTGTCTATAAATGAGCGTGAAGAGTTATTATTGGATTTTAATGATATAACTTTAGATTATTCTCCAGAAGAAACATTGTTATCATTGTTTGAAAAACAAGTTAAAGAAACTCCTGATGCACTCGCCTTGTTTGTAGGGAAGAAGAAGTTTACCTACAAAGAGCTGGACGAAGCCTCAGCTGATTTAGCTCGCTATATCCATAAATACTACGAAATTGAAAAAGGAAAATTTGTGGGGATACAATTGGATCGTAATGAGTGGAATATTATTTCGATACTTGCGATTTTAAAACTGGGATGTGCCTATGTTCCTATTGCTCCTGAGATGCCTAATCAGGTAAAAGAACATATCGTTGCTGATACACAATTAGAATTGCTCGTGACAACAACATCATACATGTTTGATTTGGAATTTTATACTGGAGCATTAATGGCAGTTGATATCGTTTTTGATGCTAGTGATTGTGATCCGATAAAAGTTGAAATAACTCCTGCAGATTTAGCTTATGTTATTTATACTTCCGGATCTACCGGGTTGCCAAAAGGTGTTATGATTGAACACGGTCAGATTATAAATACAATCCTTTCTCAAATTGACTACTTTAAGTTAGACAAAAACAACAGAGGTTTGCAGTTCGCCCCTTTTTCTTTTGATGCCTCAGTATGGGAAACTTTTATGATTCTTCTCTCAGGAGGAAGTCTTTATATGGCAAGTGAAGAACAACGAAAAGATGCAGAAACACTGACCGCATTTATAAAAAAAAGTAACATTAACATTGCCACATTGCCTCCTTCTTACATCGCTCTGGTAGATATTGATGATTTAAAAGGATTAGAAATATTAATTACTGCAGGAGAAGCACCGGATTATGAAATTTTAAAACCATACTTTAAATACGGTACCTACTATAATGCATACGGACCAACTGAAACAAGTGTTTGCGGTACAATTTTCAAGATGCCGGAAGGAAATACACTCGCATACCGCAATATTCCTATTGGAAAACCAATATCAAATGCCAAAATTTATATTCTGGATAAATACAACAATTTGGTTCCAACGGGCGTGGTTGGCGAAATATGTATTGGAGGAACAGGAGTTGCACGAGGTTATCTGAACAGAGAAGAATTAACCAGCCAAAGGTTTATTGATAATCCCTTTGAAGGAAGCGGGAAATTATACAAAACCGGAGATTTAGGAAAATGGACCAAAGAAGGAAACATTCTTTATGAAGGACGAAACGATGAACAAGTAAAGATAAGAGGATACCGTATAGAGCTTTCCGCTATAGAGCAACAATTGTTAGCCAATGAAGATATACAGGAAGCAGTAGTTTGTGTAGAAAAAGGGTATGAGGAGTCCAAAGAACTTGTCGCTTACATTGTTGCATCAGTACCTATTAGCGCCGGAAATCTAAGATCTTTCCTGTCCAAGATTCTTCCGGAATATATGCTTCCTCAAAAATATGTACAGTTAGAGCAAATGCCACTTACTATTAATGGAAAAATTGACAAAAAAGCATTGCCTGCGTTACATAGCGCTACTGTCGTCGAAGATAATCACGCATTTGTTGAGGCAACTACCTCTGAAGAGAAATTGTTAGTAAGTGTCTGGGAAGAAGTTTTAAAGAAAGAGGGAGTTGGGATTAAAGATAATTTCTTTAGCATTGGTGGAGATTCTATAAAATCAATCCAGATCGTTTCAAAATTAAAACAGTATGGGTATGTACTTAAAGCAGGTGACATTATTTCAAATCCAAAATTAGAAGACCTTGTGCCTTTGTTACAAAAAAGCGATCAGGTTCTCGATCAGTCTGAAGTAGAAGGAGATGTGGTACTGACTCCAATTCAGGAATTCTTCTTTAGTAAAGTACGAAACAGGATTTTTAATGCGCCTCAATATTACAACCATACGGTATTACTTCAAGCAGAAGACGAAGTAGATGCTGGGGTTTTAAAGAACTGTATACAGCAGTTGGTCAAACATCATGATGCATTGAGGATGGTATTTCCAGTTGAAAATAAGGAAAGAAAACAGTATAACAAAAACGACAAAGAAGACAGTTATACTATTCATTTTTATGACTTACGCAAAGATGATGACTATTTAAACAATATTAAAAAAATTGGAATAGAGCTGCAATCTTCTTTTAATCTTGAAAATGGGCCGTTAGTAAAAATTGTTCATTTTAAATTAAAAGATGGCGATCGTATCGGATTTATTATTCATCACTTAGTCATAGATGGTGTTTCTTGGAGGATTTTATTACAGGACTTTGCCGATTTATATACACATATAAAAGCTGGTAATCAATATATATTGCCTTATAAAACAAGTTCGTACCAAAGTTGGGCAAGTGAACTGAAAGAATACGCTCAGAAACTGAAAAACACTGAAGAACTTTCGTATTGGCAGGAAGTATGTCTACAACAAGGAAGTCCTTTGCGACCATTGGAGGAAAGTGAAGTATATAAACTGAACTGCGATTCAACAACGGTTATGGTTTTAGATAAAGAAAGTACCACTCTTTTACAAACTTCAGCCCATGTTCTACACAACACGCAGATAGATGATGTAATCCTGACTTGTCTTGGACTTGCAATTAAAGATACATTGCAAAAAGATCAAGTAATCATTCAAATGGAAGGTCACGGTAGAGAAGAGATTATTGATACTATTGATATTAGCCGAACTGTTGGGTACTTTACATCATTTTATCCTTTTGTATTAAATGTATCAAAAGAGGAAGCTTTAGAAAACTTACTGAAGGTAAAAGAAGATCTGTCAAAAATTCCAAATAAAGGGATAGGATATAGTGCTTTGAAATTTCTAAATGATGATGTAGAGTTGAATACGACCTTTGATCTGGAATACAACTATCTGGGAGATTTTGGATACAATGTGTCGTCAGAAAAAGATGCCATATTTAAGTACGGAACGGAGAGTTTAGGAGGCAATTCAAGTTCTGAAAATCATAACAATTTAGGATTGAGTGTAGTTGGAATGATCTCCTCAGGAGAGCTTAAAATGGGAATTGGATATTCTTCTCTACTATTTGAAAAGGAAGTAATGGATAAATTATCGGGCAACTTTAAAAACCACTTGGTAACACTGGTAAACCATTTAACCATACTCAGTGAAAGTCAGGCACATATCAGTGAAGATCCGGAAATCAATACAGCAGCTGATTTTGAACTTACACCTAATCAGAATTTCATATTAGGTAAGACAATGTCACAAGGTATTATAGGTCCTATAGTTGCGCCTAAGTTTGGATCAAAGAAAGATTTCCTAAAAAAGTTTAAATCCTTTATTGAGATCTTTCCAATTTTGAGAACTCAGTTTTATAAAGAAGATGATTTTGTAAAACAGCGTATGTTGCCTTCTTCAGAAGTTGAAATTGATTTTCATCAAGCAACTACAATCGATCAGGAGCAATTTACTTCTTTACTATCAAAACCGTTTAACGTAATTGGAGGGGCATTAATCAAAGTACTTCTCATTCAGGATATAGAAAATCAGGCAAATCAAAACTCTTGTATATATCTAAGTATACATCACGCGCTCACGGATGCTTTTACAAATAAGTTTTTGATCAAAAATCTAAGAGCTTTTTTTAATGACAAGCCTTTAGAAAAAAGCCATACTTTATACTATGAATTTGCGATCTGGCAAAAGGCCTACCTGCATACGACAGAAGCAAATGAGCATAGAAAATACTGGCTGGAAACTCTGAAGGATGTCGTAAGAAAAGAAACGACTGAGGATGACCCGATTGGCTTGCAGGATTGTATACAGCAGACTGTCTGGATAACAGGAGATAGTTTTATAGACTTCTCAAAAATAATAAGCAAAACCGGTCTGACGTCTTCTGCGTTTTTCACAGCTCTGCATCAGTTAATCCTTTACAGACATACAGATAAGGCTTTACAACTAATTTTGGTTCAGGCTCGTGAATTAGGGGCTAAAGATATTGAGAGCCATAAAGTACTGGGAGTTGTTAATAATTTTCTGCCTTTACCGGTTCTGAAGTCCTCTGATGCAACAGAAAGTAGTTATATTAAAGAAGTTTATAATGCTTATATGGAGGCACTTATGCATCAGCAAATTCCTTACGAAGTAATTTGCGAAGACATAGAACGCATGTATGAAGTTTCGGTAAAAAGCGAAATAGGAGGGCTTCTGAATTTTATTATCACCGAAAATGAAAAACAGCTGGAGTTTGCTGCAACAGAAAATAAAGTGACTTATTCTAAAAACGATTTTACGCAGGGAGTAGATTTAATTTGTAACAGTTATTCAAATGCTGTTGAGGTTAGCATTTCCTGCTCTTTAGAAAAGTACAATAACTTATTTCCTAAAGACTTTGACTTCAAAAAATACTTGTTTGAACTTTCACAAGAAATGTTTTAGGATTACCCGATAAACCGAAACAATGTTTCGACACTTTACGAGAATAGGTAATAGGCATATAAAAAAAGCCTGATTTACAATATTCTGGAAGCATCTTGTGCGTAATTTTTAATCAAATACATCAATTTAAATAACAACAATATTTATTAACCAAACTCTGAAAATTAGAAAAAATGGAAATCCAAAATCATGATTTAGTATACATTAAAAAGAATTTAGCTATTGAACCTTTGGTAGACAATTGGTATGCTTGGCCACACTTAATATCGCCAGCTACTGCAGCAATGAATATTAAAGACCGACATTTGAAAATTATGACATCATATGTTCAAAACCCTATGATTCACGCGGCGGCGGTAAAAACACCAAAAATGTTAGGAGGTCCTTTTATTGATTATGATGGAAAAAGAGTAGATGAAATAAAAGGGCTTATCGAAAATACGAAAGAGCAATGTGCTGATCTTTTGCAATTGAGAGAAGATGTATTTGCGCTTAACGATATGTTAAAAAAAGAAGCCAAAGGATACGCGCTTATTGATTTATATAATAAAATACCAGAAAGTTTGCAAGGTCTTGTAGAATTGGTCTATGACATCAACAACAATCCTTCATTCCGTATTTTTGAGTCATTACTATACGAAACAGAGTTTTATAAAGAGTCGCTTCAGAGTTTCAATTTGTTTTTAGTACATGACGATGATTCGAGATCATTTGTATTGAGTACACCAAAATTACCAGGAGAAAATATTTTAAGGATAAATCTGCCTTTTAAAAGTGAAAAAATTGATCAGCTTTTTGAAATGGAAGATCACCCAAAGACATTTAAAGAAATTGCAGAAATATTTGAGATTGAGCCGGAAGATATTCCTTTGTTTAAATCTTTTTTCACAACAGAAAAATCGAAGAAATACGAGCGTTATACCGGAGATGGTGTGCTGACAAGATATTTCGGCCATGCCTGTATTCTTACCGAAACCAAGAACACAACAATATTGGCAGATCCTTTAGTTAGTTATGGCTATGAGTCGGACATATCCCGATATTCTTATGATGATTTACCGGAATCTATTGATTACGTATTGGTAACACACAATCATCAGGATCATATTCTCTTTGAGACTTTATTACGCCTTAGACGCAAGATCAAAAACATTATTGTTCCTAAAAGCAATGGAGGGTTCCTTCAGGATCCAAACCTGAAACTAATGTTTGAACGAATAGGATTTAAAAACATTATCGAATTGGGAGAGATGGAGACCATTCATTTTGAAGATTGTTCCATTACTGGATTGCCATTTGTTGGAGAACACTGCGATCTGGATGTAAGAAGTAAATTATGTCACCATGTATCTTACAAAGATGGATTAAAAGTATTGTTTGCTGCTGATTCCTGCAACGTATCTCCAAAATTGTACGAGCGTATTCATAAAGTAATGGGAGATATCAACATCATCTTTTTAGGAATGGAATGTGAAGGAGCACCATTATCCTGGTTGTATGGACCACTAATGCCAGAAACTTTAGCCAGAGACAAAGACGAATCTAGACGATTGGCAGGATGCAATTTTGAACAGGCCAAAGCATTGGTGGATGTTTTTAAGCCTAGTGAAGTCTTTGTATATGCTATGGGTATGGAGCCCTGGCTTAAATATATAAGCTCAATTAAATATACGCATGAGTCAATTCCAATTGTAGAATCAAATAAGTTGCTGGAGTATTGTGTAGCCAATAATATTGAACCAGAGAGACTTTATGGAGAGAAAATAGTTGAATACAAAAACAGTCTAGTTTATTAGTTAAGTGTTTGATAAAAACAGTATAAAAGTTCTTAATTCCGCAAATAAGTAATAATTAATATTATGATAAAATCAATATTCACCTATGCACTAGTCTTTTTAGGGATCTCTAGCCTATCCGCCCAATCACTAATTCAGGTTTCAGGAACACTAACCGGAGAGGATCCAAATGAAAAGCTGGCCTATGCTTCGGTTATTGTCAAGCAGGATGCGTTGATGGTAGAAACAGTGATTACTAATGATAAAGGAGTGTTCAAAATTGAAGGAATCAAAACAGGAAAGTACACGATCGAGTTCCAATTTTTAAGTTTTGAAAGCTCAACCATAACATTAAACGTTGATGGTTCCAAATCCATTATTAATCTTGGATCTATTAAGTTAAAATCTAAGACAACTTCTCTTGAGGAAGTCGTTATTACATCAGAAACTTCTCAAATGGCACTAAAACTAGATAAAAAAGTATTTGATGTAGGAAAAGATCTTGCTTCAAAAGGAGGGTCAGCAACACAAGTGTTAGATAATGTGCCTTCTGTTAGAGTAGAACCTAGTGGTAGCGTAAGCCTAAGAGGAAATAGTAATGTGCTTATTCTTATTAATGGTAGAAAATCAGGATTAACGTCGACTCAGGGATTAGAACAAATTCCGGCTGAATCAATAAAATCAATAGAGTTAATTACAAATCCTTCTTCACGTTATGATGCGGCTGGGTCGGCTGGAATTATTAATATTATTCTAAAAAAGAATAATAAAAAAGATTTAAGCGGTAGTATTACCTTGTCAACGGGAGTACCAGCTGATCATAGACTATTAGGGAGTATCAATTATAAAAAAGGGAAATTTAATTTGTTTTCTAATTTTGGGGTTCGCTATTCCGATTATGTAGGGCTTAACACCAGAAATCAGATCAGTACATCAGATGGAAAAAATCTTTTTTTAATGCAGAGAGAAGATCAGGATCGACATGATGATGGAGGACTAGTGTATTTGGGACTTGATTATGCTATAGATGATAATAATTCAATTACAACAGCATTTTATAGAAATCAGACGAAAGATAAGGATACAAATACTCTGAATTATGAGTTCTCAGGTGAAGGAATTAACAATACGCATATTCGAACAATAGCTGATTCAGAAGAAGAAAGAAGTTACAATCAATTAGAATTTAACTATACAAGAACTTTTAAAAAGCCAGGCAAAAAATTCACAATAGACGGTCAGTATGATTTTTGGAATAGTACAAAAGACTTTAATATCCAACGAAGAACAATTACGCCTAATAACGGAGATCAGTCTGTAATCAATACAAAATCTAACAGAGCAAATGATGATGTTGTGATTCAGTCTGATTTTGTAGTACCTGTAAGCGAAACAGCAAATTTTGAAACAGGAGTAAAAGTGGAACACAGATTAGTATCTACTGATTTTGCAGCAAATGAAGAATCAGCTGGAGTAGTAAATCCAATAGACGGTTTTAACAATGGTTTGGATTACAGAGAACAGATTTTAGGAGCATATGCACAATATGGTAATAAGATAAAAAAATTCAGTTATCAATTAGGGTTAAGGACAGAATATACAAGTATTGAGATTAAAGATCAAAATACTGCAAAAGTTCTCACTGATAGTACTTATACAAGGTTATTTCCATCAGTAAATTTAAGTTATGCACTGACAGAGAAAACAACGGCCCAATTGAATTATAGTCAGCGTATTAATAGACCTAATTTATTTCAGTTAAATCCTTTTCCAGAACTTCAGGATTTTAACTCACGTATTTTTGGTAACATTAATTTGATACCCTCCTTAACAGATGGCATAGAGTTAGGCTTTTTAAGTAAAATAAAAGGATTGGTACTTAATCCTTCATTATATTATTCAAAGACAAAAAACAACTTTCAATATTTTACCACACAAAATGAAGATGATGTTTTTGAGACAGTTTTATTAAATCTTGATGAAGAAACACGATTTGGATTGGAAATGTCGGCTCAGTATGCTCCAACAAAATGGTTATCGTTAAGTGCAGTTTTTAATGCTTATAGTTTTGATCAAAAAGGAAGTACAGGAACAACTAATCTTGATTTTTCCGATGAGACTTGGACATCAACTCTATTAGGTCAGGTTAAGTTTCCTAAAAATTTTACACTTCAAACTAAATTAGAATATCAGGCACCAGTTAGTAATGCTCAAACGAGAACAAAATCATATTACTATATGAATATGGCCTTAGGAAAATCTTTGTTTAAGAATAATGGGACATTGACACTTGGAGTAAGTAATATTTTTAATAGCCGAAAAGTTATAGAAACAACAATTGGTAATGATTTTGTAGTACGCCAGATGACAAACTTTAATGCAGCAAGATGGAATCTTAACTTTAACTATAGATTTAATAAGGCAAAAAACAGAAAAGAACATCAAAGTAATAGAGAATAATATCCCTAAACGAAATCTAAAAAAGAATTACTATGTATGCAAATCAAAAAATACAGATTTTTCTGCTTCATTTTGCAGGAGGTAGTTGTTACTCTTTTGATTTTCTAAAAAATGAGATTCAGAATGATTTTGAATGTCATGCTCTAGAACTTCCGGGAAGAGGTAAAAGAAATCAGGAATCACATCTTTATAAAAAAGCAGATGCAATTCATGATTATGTTTCACAAATTAAAAGCTTAAGAAATAATAATCAGCCCTATATTATATATGGTCATAGTATGGGAGCGACATTGGGTTTATCGGTTACAAAAAAAATGGAAGAACATTCAGATCCGCCAAACATATTAATTGTTTCTGGGAATCCGGGTCCTGGAGCTTCATTTAATGATAAACAAAGACATGCTTTGGGCGATATTGAGTTTAAAAAAGAGCTAAGATCATTAGGAGGTGTGCCCGAAGAAATTCTTGAAGATGAAGATTTGTACAACTATTTTAGCCCTATCATGAGAGCTGATTTTCAAATCTTAGAAAAAGATAAACTCTCAGAAGTGGGGCTCCTAATAGAAACCCCAATTTTTGCTGTAATGGGCGATCAAGAGGAAACTGTTACCGAGATCGAAAATTGGAAACTGTATACCAGTGGAAAATTTGATTATCAGGTATTGTCTGGAAATCATTTCTTTATTCATTCTCAGGTAAAAGCATTATCAAAAATTATATACGAATGTGCTACTTATTCGATGGTAAGTATGTATAAATAACCTCTTTTCTCGTAAAACTAAATACATTTTGTTATGCTTTCGCAAGCATGCATGATAATCCCACCTGAAAATGAATCAAATAGATAGATTTCCCTGTGTCGTGGGACTGGGGACTATTTATAATTTTATTAAACTATAAAACATGGAAAAAAATATATCAGAAATTAACGACTCTAAACTCATACCCTTAAGACCCTTAATAGGATACTCTGTGCTCGCTATAATTTCAGGATTGTCAGGGTTTGCTTTTATTACAATTATTAATAAAATTATAAGTAATTCTATTACTTCAACAGAAACAGTTTCATTACAAAACTACCTGTACCTTTTTATAGCAGTAATTGCAGTTTTTTTTATTTCACGAAGATGGCTGGCAAGCGGTATTATAAGGTTGTCCCAAAAAATATATTGGGATATCAGAAAAGATGTAATAAAGCTTATACTTAAAGCACCTTACAGAAAACTTCAGGAATATAAAGAAGAAGTCTATGCAACATTAACCACAGATGTGAACCATATTTCGAATGCATCTTTAATGATTATTACTTTTTTTTCGTCTATAATCCTAATATTTGCTTGTTTAGTCTATATGGCTTTTTTATCCTTAAAACTATTAGGAGTCAGTGTGGTTGTGATTGCTCTGGGAGTTGTAGTATATACCATACGCTCAAAAGTCAGTAATAAGCAAATAAAAGAAGTAAGGGAAATGGAAAAAACATTTATTGCCATTTTTAACAGTATTCTAAACGGAGCAAAAGAGATCAACATCAACGCTGACAAAGGAACCCAGATTTATGATGAGAAACTAATGAAAGTAGCAACCACAGGAGAAACAAAATATGTAGCAGCACTTTTGAAATATCTCAATAGTGAGATTATTAGTCAGTTATTGTTCTATGGTTTGATTACTTTTATTCTAGTATATTCAGGACCAGTATTTCAGACTCCCGTAGCTACCAAAGTGAGCTTTATATTTGTTTTATTGTACCTCATGGGGCCTATTGTAAGTGTAATGACGATTATTCCTGTTATGAGCAGAGCTAACGTATCGCTTAAAAAAATGAAAAAGCTTAAAATAGACCTTACAAAACTTGAAAAATTGAAACAGTTTGATAACAAAGGACAATACAAAGATTTCTTAGATTTAAAAATACGCAACTATGCATTTTCTTATGGTGAAAATCAATTTTCAGTAGGTCCCATTAATTTTGATATAAAAAGAAATGAAGTTATTTATGTATATGGTGGTAATGGAGAAGGAAAAACCACATTTATAAACACTGTTTTAAATCTTTTTAATCTTGATAATGGCGAAGCTTATGTAGATAACGAACTAGTTCCTTTAAAAGAAATAGAAAAAATAAAAAATCTTTTTGCTCCAGTATTTAGTGACTTTTATTTGTTTGATGAGTTCTACGGAATTTCAAACGTTGATTACGAAAAAGTTAATAAATATCTCGAATTGTTTGAGTTAGACGAAAAAGTACATATTGAAGATGGATATTTTTCGACCACACAATTGTCTACGGGACAGCGAAAACGACTGGCTTTAATTAATACATTATTAGAAGACAGACCCATTATTGTACTTGACGAGTGGGCAGCAGATCAGGATCCCCATTTCAGGCATAAATTTTACACAGAAATTATTCCTTTGCTGGTCCAGAATGATGATAAAACGATCATTGCCATAACTCATGACGACAGATATTATTATACAGCAGATACCTTGTTCAAAATGGAATACGGTAAATTAGAAAAAACAAACATTTCAGAACTTTCCGCAATCTTTTAAAAATATAATTCTTCTTTTATTGAGCCACTAATCTATGTTATACTGCAAAGTTATAATAGATTGGAACCCTTTTGCTTTGTATTAACCTGAATAGGATGCTCAACGAAGAAAGTTATCATAAACTTTATTATTTAAAGATATAATCTCAAGAAAATGAAAAAAGCAAAAATTTTTAAAATAGTACTTCTAGTCCTATCATCTTTGGTTTGGATATTTATAACCACGTTTAGGCTAGGGCCATTTGGATCGTTAGGATCGTTAACAACTTATAAAACAGGTTTGTTATCTGTGCCGTTACAAAATGATGAAAAAGTTGAAATTCATAGTGGCAAAAAATTAGATATTTATGTAGACAATACTGGAATTCCCCATGTATATGGTACCTCAAAAAATGATGCAGCCTATGGTTTAGGATTTATGCATGCAAAAGATAGATATTTTCAAATGGAAATGATATCTAGAACTGTACAGGGAAGATTGTCAGAGTTTTTGCATTCAGGAACATTAAAGTCTGATAAATTCTGGAGACCTTATGAGTTCGAGCAAAAATCAGAAGAACTTTTGCAAACCTATAAAAAAGAAAATCCAAACTTTTATGCTTATCTGCAAGCCTATTCAGATGGAGTAAATGCATATCTGGACAATAACGAAAATGCAGATCCATTGTATAAAGCTTTAGGAACAGCACCTAGAAAATGGAAAACAGAGTATTCTTTACTCTTTACCTGGTACATGAGTTATACACTAACCTATTTTGATCATCATGTTGAGCAACAGGAACTTTTTAAAAAATTACCAGAACAGCTTAAAGACTATTTTTATCCGTTACAGCCAAAAGGAATTAATACTATTTTGCCTTCTAATACGGCTCCGTCAAATATTAAATTGCCAAATTTAGCCACAACACCTTTAGCTATAACTACTTTCGACAAACAGGAAAAAGAGCAATCATGGTTTGATTTAGGAGATAAATTAATGATAAACAATAAATTTTATAAAGGTATTGGAAGTAATAATTGGGTTGTAAATAATACTAAAACAAAAGAGAAAAATAATATCCTGGCCAATGATCCTCATCTATACCTGACTTTGCCTGAAGCCTTTTATGAAGCCCATTTGGTAGCTGGTAAATTTAATGTTTATGGTTTTACCATTCCAGGGGTTCCTGTAATCGTAAGTGGTCATAATGATAAAATTACATGGGGAATTACTAATGGAGAATGGGATTTAGTTGATCGCTATAAACTTCAGGTAAAAAATGACAGCCTATATCTGTACGAAGGCAAATGGATTCCTTTTAAAACCAAAAGTTACACCATCAAAATAAAAGGGAAAAGTGACTTTATAGAAAAATATAGAAGCACAATACAAGGCAAAGTAATAAAAGAAGAGGACGGTCAGTATTATGCACAACACTGGTATGCTGCTGAAAAAAGCAATTCAGTAAAGGCAATGTTCGAAGCAATGCAAAGTCATAATTGGGAAGGATTTTCAACAGCGTTAAAAACATATAGTTACCCACCTCAGAATTTTGCTTATAGTGATGTCGATAATAATATTGGGATTGTGTGTGCCGGTGAGTTGCCCAAAAGGAGTGCCGACTATGTAGGGCAATTGTTGGATGGTACAAAAAAACACATTCAGACGAAGCCCTTAGCTGCTTTTTGGTCTGCTTATAATCCAGAAAAAGGCTTCTTGTTTTCTGCAAATCAGCAGCCAATTCAGAATGATGTTTACTTTGGAGCGCACGGTTTAAGTGACACCTATAGAGCTCATCGTATTTATTCTTTACTAAATGACAATAAAAACTGGACCGTAAAAGATATTCAGAAAATGCAAAGTGACGTAGTGGACATTTCACTGAATGACTTTAAAACTTTAATGAAGAATTATACCCTAAAAGAGAAGTACAGTGATATTATAATGAAATTAAAAGGATGGGACGGGAGAATGGAAGGTAAGGATAATCAGCCTTTAGTTTTTGAAATATTGAGAGGTGTTGCGATAAAAGAAGCGAAACAGTTTGCAAAGACAAAGCTTAAGGTAAAAAAAGAACCTTCATTACAATATTTTTTAAAATATTTAAATGATAAGACCTATAATGTAGCAGGAGGTTCTGATAAGCAAAAAATAGTAGATGCTATTTTTGAACAAACACAGGATAGCTTAGTAAAACGTTTTGGAAGTGAATGGAAAAAGACTGCATACAAAAATATCTCTAGATTCAATATCAATAATATTTTGTTCCTGCCTGGCTTAGGACAGGAAATTGAAAACATAGGAGGAAACATCAATACAATCAATATCAATACTGATAAATTTCACCCAGTTTTCCGTGCTGTTTATGAAATAAAAGACAAAAAGATACAAGCAAATACGATTTTGGCTGGAGGTCAGAGCGGTATTATAAATTCAAAACATTACAGAGATCAAATAGAGCCGTGGAGAAAAGGTGAATACAAAAAGGCACAATTTGCAGCTAACCCTAAAGAATTGGAAAAAATAACACAAACTATAAAATTTAACTAATGAAAAATATATTGAATTACCTACCATTCGTAGTTGTATTACTAGCTCAGTTTCTAATAAACGACTATAATATAATAGTACTGTTTACTATTTTAACGGGTTTTGTTGCTGCTTTTATAATCGAGCGAAAAAGAGTTTTCTTAAAATGTTTCTTTATTGGAATTGTATTATTTACTATGGTATTTCTTATTTACGAATCTCGTGTAGATTATCTTAAAGCACTTCTGGTTAATATAGGATTTTCAAGTGTTTTAATTTATGTGTTTTTCCCATTGTTTAATGCTTTAAACACAGCAATTCTCTTCTTTTTTGGTTATAAAATTGGTGTACTTATTTCAGAAAGAAAACTTTCAGGAGCCAGTCAGGTATAGACCCTGAGAAACAACTGCATCGTCAGACAGTTTTTTATTTATGATTATAATCCTAATTAATGATGGTCGTCTCTTTCCAAAAGTGAAGACCATCTATAAGAGTATTGGCTTTCAAATCTAGCATACTTTGTTCTGAAATACCAATTCATTCTCTTATTCTTTAAAAACATGATCGATAACGAAAAAAAAATAAAAAGATGAAAGATCGTAAAATAAAATGCAATTGCACCAAAAATGGAGTAAAGTGCGCACTTAAAATAAATTTAATCAATTATGGAGCGAATGAATATGAGGCGACTACAAAAAAAGTTTCAGTTTGTCCTTTGGGAGTAGCAATGTTTAATAATGCCTCTAGAGCAAATAAAGTTAAATAAAAAAAGGTCATTCAATGTTAGTGAATCAGTTCTGACCTTTTAAGAGGTTTTTGAATGGACTGATTTAGATAAGATCAGTAGATATTCATAGGGAATATAAAACAGTTAAAATAGTATCTTCTGGTTAGTTGTACTTAATAATACTGAGCATGTTATTCAATAATACATAGTGTCATTGAAATCAAAAAAATAAATATTAGTAAAGTCTAATGCTAAATATATAATGAAACACCTCATTGTAAATTTTTTATACACATTTATTGTATTATGCAAAATTCTACACATTACCTAGCTTTTAATGATTTTAAATCTGTTCCGAAAATAGATTTAAAGGAAGATGAGTATTATTTATTTCAGTATTCAGGTAATTCTAATTTCGATCAGGGTATTCTCGAGTATTACTTGCAATTTTTACCTCATAAATTCAGGCAGGAAGTACTTAGATACAGAAGAGAAGATGACAGATACAATTGCTTATTTGGAAAATTAATGGTGTGTATGGGATCCCATATATTAGGTAATCATTCGTTTCAATTTGATAAAATTATTAAAGACAATTATGGGAAACCATATGTTGTAGATAGCAATTTGAATTTTAATATTTCTCATAGTGGTAACACAGTCGTATGTGTTTTTAGTAAACAAGATATAGGTATAGATATTGAGGAGATTAATGAAATAGATTATTCTTTGTTTGAGAACGTTTTCTCATCCAGTGAATTTGCAGAAATTAATGAAAAAGGATTAGATAAATTTTATGAATTCTGGACCAAGAAAGAATCTGTGATCAAAGCTATAGGGAAAGGAATGTCAATTCCACTTGCGGAAATTGAAATAGATAAAGGTTATGTAGCCTATGCAAATAGTATTTGGCATACAAAAAGTTTTAAAATTGGCAACAAGTACTGTTCAATTACCGCCAAGAGGGATCTGATAAAGGCCAAAGAATCACATATAATATTTTAGCCTTACTTTCTTGAAAACTTCTTATAAGATCAAAGTAAAATAAAAAGTTAACAAATTTAATTATGAAAAAAATAGCACTTGAACTTGAAAATGAAATAGTTTTAAAGGATCTATACGAAATTTATGAAACCCCGCCATTGGGGTACACACCTGCCTTAATGTATGCTTATGTAATTCGACCAGAAAATCATGGAACTCCTGATAAAGCATTTCAACTTGAAATTATTGCAACTCCAAAACTTGGATTTAATGAAGTACTGGTCAGAGTAATGTCCGCAGGAGTAAATTACAACGGTCTATGGGCAGGATTAGGAGAGCCTGCGTCACCTACAGCATTTCATGGTAAAGATTTTCACATAGCTGGGAGTGATGCTTCTGGTATCATATGGGAAATAGGAGAAGGATTAAAAAATAATCCAGAGTTTAAATTTAAAATTGGCGATGAGGTTATTGTTCACTGTGGGCAAACATGCGGATTATGTCAAGAATGTAATGGAGGCAATCCAATGCTTTGTGAATCACAAAAAATATGGGGATATGAAACTCCGTACGGTTCTTTTGCACAGTATACAAAAGTTCGTGCACAACAATTGCTTCTGAAACCAAAGCATTTAACATGGGCTGAAGCTGGAGGATATATGTTGACTTACGCTACTGTTTGGAGAATGCTATACGGATTTGCGCCAAACGATTTAAAGCCAGGTACTAATGTATTGGTATGGGGAGGAAGCGGAGGCTTGGGAGCAACAGCAATTCAATTAATTAAATTAGCTGGTGCAAATGCTGTTGCAGTTACTTCCAGCGATGAGCGCGGAGAAAAATGCATGGAATTAGGTGCTGTGGGGTATATTAACAGGCAAAAATTTAATTGTTGGGGAGCTTTACCAGATATTAATAAAAAAGAAGAATATAAAGAATATTTAAAAGAGGTTAGAAAATTTGGAAGTGCAATTTGGAATATATTAGGTAAGAAAGTTAATCCTGATATTGTTCTTGATCATATCGGATCTCAGACTTTTCCAGTAAGTACCTATGTTGTTAAATCAGGTGGTATGGTTGTTTTCTGTGGGGCTACATCAGGATTTAATATGTCATTCGATGCTTCATTTGTATGGATGCGCCAAAAAAGAATTCAGGGATCTCATTTCTCATCATTATTTGAATTGCATAAGGCAAATAAACTTATTGAAGATAAAAAAATTCGTCCCGTTATATCTCGCGAATTTTCATGGGATGAATTACCATTAGCACATCAGAAAATGCTTGATAATACTATTGAATATGGAAATGTTGTAATTAATTTAGTCTAACTAAAAACGAATTCATGGCTCTTAAATTTTATAAGTTCATCCAAAGAAGCAACTAAAATACTATTGTGTAAGCTTCCCATTTTTAGTACAAGTTAAAAGCAAACAATGTTTTACCGTTTATTACAGTTGAAGGGCTGAGTGAAGCGAAGGCGTAGCCGGAGCAGAACGAAGCCCTTCAACTGTTTTTTTTTTATAAGTCATAGGACTACTTCCCTCCAAGGTATGGTGAGGTCTGTGGTAATTATAGTCTTTAACCCATTGGTCGCTTAGTTCTTTGACCTGGTCAATCCTAGTGTTTTATTCAAATATGCAGAAGGAGCGCCATTTCAGGCCGATTTAAATCTTTTAATCAATTACAAAAATAAAGTAGAATTTGGCGGAGGCTACAGAACTTCTAAGTCACTAAACGTTCTGGCCGGATTTCATCTTTCAGATAATTTCAGGATCATCTGTACGTACAATAAATCAATTCATAATATTGTAATTCCGGACACTTTTGGATTAGTGTTAAATTATATTATAGATTCGGAAAAGGCTTTGAGTAATTAATCTCTTCAATTAATTTTGTACAATAACTATTTTATTAGAGGTAGTTTTATATTATAATTGTATTTTTCACACCTGATACAATTCACTAATTTTAAAATTATTTTCTTGAAAAATTTTGTACAACATCTTGTTTTATTAGTCTTTTCTTTGACTAGTTTTTCCCAAGAATTTTCTGTGAAGTTTCTCGATATTTCCGATGGATTGTCTAATAATTCTGTTACGACAATTTATCAGGATAAAGAGGGCTTTATGTGGTTTGGAACCTATGATGGTTTGAACCGATATGATGGATATAATTTTAAAGTGTATCGCAATAGGATTAAGGATAAAAATGCTTTGTCGTTCAATACAATTTATAATGTAGAGGGTGATGCTAAAAAAAACATTTGGGTTGGAGGTTCTAATGGAGCTTGTTTTTTTGATAGAAAAGAGTCTATTTTTATTCCTCTTCGATATATTTCAGTTACTAACAAAACGCATGTAGTGAAAGATGTGATTCACCAGATACGGTCGATTTCAGAAGAAATAGTATTGGTGGCTTCTCAAAATTTTGGTGTATTGGCCTACGAAAACGGATCATTAATAGGCAAATCGATAGCACTAGAGCAATCTAATACCAAAGCTGATGCTTACAGTTATAACGCTACGGTACTTGAAAATGATGCGAAAAATGCGGTTTGTTGGGTATATGTTAGAAATGTAGGTATTTGTAAGTATAAGTATCATTCAAACAAATTAGAACGGGTTTTATCAGTAGCATTGGAAGTAAAATGTATGAAACTTTCTTCAGATGCTATTCTTTGGTTAGGAACAGACGAAGGTCTCTTTGCATATAATGTCAAGACAAATTCACTTTCGGGTAATTGTCTAAAAAATAACTGTACGGTTACAAATATTCTCATCGATAAAAAAAAGGAAATGTGGATCACTACAGATGGTTGTGGGATCTATAAAGTATTCGATAAAACTAAAAAAGTGATTCCTTTTAATTTAGTAAATGGGCAGCAATTTGTAAAAAGTAATTCGATATGGAGCCTATATGAAGATTTTGCCGGGAATAAGTGGATTGGAACTTTGCGTGGGGGCATAAGCATGATTGGTAATAGTCCCAAATATTTTAAGCATATTAAATACAATACCAAAGTTAAGGAGCCTGCCGAAAATTTTATACTTTCTTTTTGTGAAGATGAGAAAAAAAATCTTTGGATTGGTACGGACGGAGCGGGTTTAAAGTATTGGAACAGAAAATTAAATACTTATGTTGTTTATAATAACTCGGCCAATGCATCTCATAGAATCACTAGTAATTTTATTACCAGTATTATAAGAGACAATACTAATGCAATTTGGGTATCAACTTGGGCTGGTGGTGTTAATCGAATTAATACTGTAACGAATACAATAAGCCATTTTTCATGTTATAATCCATATACCAAACAAATTGAAAAAAACATATGGTTTGTATATAAAGATTCTAAAGGAAACATTTGGGCCAGTGCTACCAATGAGGGAGTTTTATACATATTCGATAAGATAAAAAAATCGTTTGTAGTATACGATAAAACTATCGATAATTTACAATGCCTTATCGAGACAAGTGATGGAAAACTTTGGGGAGGCAATTACACCTCATTATTTGAAATTGACAAAGAGAGAAGAAAATACAAGAAAATTGCCATTGGAAATCCTATAAGAAGCATTCATGAGGACAAAGAGCGTAATCTTTGGCTAGGGACTCAAGAAGGAGGGCTTTTGTTATGGGACAGAAAGACCAACAAGTATAAAAGACTTACTACAGATGATGGTTTGCCGTCTAATACGATTTTAAGAATACTAGAAGATAAGGAAGGAAATTTATGGATGAGTACTTATAACGGCATTGGTAGATTAGATAAAAAGAGCAGGACATTTAGAAATTTTTCTGTAAACGACGGGTTGCAAAGTAATCAATTCAGTTTTAATGCTGGTTTAAAATTGGCCACTGGGGAATTTCTTTTTGGCGGGATAAATGGATTTAATTCTTTCTTTCCAGAACATATTAAACAATTTAATCAGAACAATAAGGTATTGCTGACGGATTTTTATGTAAACAATCAGCCTATAGAACAAAGTAAAAATGAACTGATTACGGACTGGGATTCTGGTAAAATTAAAGAAATCGATTTGCCCTACGATCAAACTACATTATCTATAGAATTTGTAGCACTAGATTATAATAATACCGATAAAATTAATTATGCCTATTTTTTAGACGGTTGGGATGATCAATGGAATTATGTGGGACAAGACAGAAAAGCTAATTATGCTAAACTGACAGAAGGAAAATATGTATTTAAAGTAAAAACGACCAATTTTAAGGGCGGATGGAATAAAGAGGAACGTTTAATTACGATTATTGTCTCACCACCATGGTATAGAAGTTGGTGGGCCTATACCTTCTATCTGCTGGTTGGAGCGGGAATTATTTATGGGTACATCAAATACAATGAAAACAAAGAAATATTAAAGTATAAAGTAAAAATTGCAGAATTAGAAAGAATAAAAGAAAAAGAAATTGCAGAGAAACAATCATCCATGTTTACTTATATATCGCATGAATTTCGTACGCCATTGTCTATGATTATAAACCCACTGAAGAAAGCGATTACAAAAAGGGATGAAGAAAATAGTACTACTGTAAGCGATCTAGTCATTGCTCATCGGAATGCGAGGAGACTTTTGAGTTTAGTAGATCAGTTGTTGCTTTTTCGTAAAGCAGAAAATGATGCGGACGAACTGAGATTGTCTGTCGTAAATGTTAATGATCTATGTTATGAGGTCTTTCATTGTTTTATGAATCAAGCAAAAGATAGAAATATTGATTATACTTTTCAAATACCAGAAGATAATATAAAAATAATTGGAGATTATGAAAAAATAGAGATATCAGTTTTTAATTTGATATCAAATGCTTTTAAGTACACTCCAGTTGGTGGAGAAATTGGTCTGATGCTCACAGAAACAGAAACGGATGCCATCATTGAAATTTCAGATACTGGAAATGGAATTGCAAAAGCAGATTTGGAGACGATCTTCGAAAAATTTAAGCAAGTAAAGGCTAAAGCGCCTGTAGGGGGTAGCTCGGGCTTCGGAATAGGGCTTTTTATTGTTAAGTATTTTGTGGAGAAGCATAAAGGAACTGTGAGTTGTAAAAGTGAGCCGGGAGAGGGAAGTGTATTTAAATTAAGATTTTTAAAAGGCCAAGACCATTTGGGAGAGGTACAAATTAGCACAATTATACCAAAAATGAGCCCTTTAGTCGAAGAATTGATGGAAGACGATACCAAAGAAAGTATGGAGCTTCCATCAAATACAATATCTGAAACCGAATGGCATAAAGTAATGCTCACTGACAAACGAACGCTGCTGATTATTGATGATAATGCAGACATACGAAATTATTTGATTGGCCTTTTCTCAGACAGGTATATAATATACAGTGCAGAGAATGGTGAGGAGGGCTTGAAACGCACAAAAAAATATATGCCAGATTTGGTGATTAGCGATATTGCTATGGATGGTATGGACGGACTTGAATTATGTCGACGAATAAAAGAAAATAGTAGCCTTTCGCATATTCCGGTAATATTATTAACAGCATCAAAAAATCCCGAAACGCATTTACAAGGCATAAGTGATGGGGCAGATGATTACATTACGAAACCATTTGATGACGATTTGTTGGTGGCTCGTGTGGAATCATTGTTAAAAAGTCGAAGTAATTTACGAACCTATTTCTTGGATAGCATTACGCTTAAAAAGAATACACAGAAAGTTCCTGCAGAGTACCAAGAGATGCTTAAAAAATGTATTGATATTATTGAAGCCAATATCCATAAACATGATTTTTCTATTAAAAATTTTGCTGCCGAGATGGGGATGAGTCATCGAACACTATATACTAAAATTAAAATTATTTCTGGACAAACGCTAAATGCATTCATACGATCCATTCGCATACGAAGAGCTGCTATGCTAATGCTTACTGAAAATATGAATATCGCCCAAGCAAGTGCCGAGGTGGGTTTTGAAGATCCAAAATATTTCAGACAGCAATTTGTAAAGCTATTCGGAATGACTCCTTCTGAATACATCAAAAAATACAAGAACTCCTTTAATGCTGATTTGAATACTATCAAATAGTGTTTTATTTTTCTGATAACGCAAAGTTGTTAGCAATATAAATTATCATATTTTATTTCAATTTTGATTGTAAAATATTTAACTGACAATTTACTAAACAGTATTCTCGCAAAGGTTCAAAGACGCAGTCAATAGGGCTTTCTTTGCGGCTTTGCAAAAACATGACATATTTTGTTCTCATTACTTAATGGTATATTAAAATCAAAAAATCCGTATAAGAATATCATATATTTTGATGCTTATGCGGATTTTTTGATTTAGACTAAAGATGCGAAACAATAGGAAGTCGACTTAACTCTTAATTTAATTCTAATATCGTGGAAAATTTTTAATGTTCTAAAAAATAATAATTACACATCGTTTATAAAATAGTAGTTATTTTTTGTCATTTCGTATTTTTATCACCTAAAAACTGTGTAATTGCAATTTTACCCTCCTTTTTTTTCCAATTTACCCCTCCTGAAACTTTACAACTAATCATTACTTTGCGCTTATAGTTGCTACAACGTTATATTATTATCAATTTAATAAATTTTGTAAAAGAATAGTTATAGGAAGCCGCAAAGTCAAATCAATAAAACGTTTTCGTAATCTATAATAAATCATAAATTGATAATTAAAGTACTATCAAAAGATGAAATAGTAAAAAACACAAAGGAAAAAAGAATATTGGTTTGATCCTTAGTCTGATAGTCCTTTCGAATATTTTTTTTCGTAAAAATTAAAAATGTCCAAAAAACACTTATAAACAATCAAAACCTTAATAATTAACCTAAAAAGAACCGTATGAGAAAAAACAAAGAACAATTTCCTTACAGTGATAACTTATTAACTGAATATGAACGAACACAAAAAACAAAAGTATCATCTAAATAATTATATGCTTTAGTGAATCAGACAAAAACAATCCGTTTTGTTTGTATTTAAATAAATACCCGAAAAAATAACCCTTAAAATTAAAGAAATGAAAAAAATTAAATTTTTATTTTTTCTTGCTTTTTTCACACTCTTCTTTACGGGATGTGAAGATAATAAAGATGATTTCCCAGCTTCAGAAAAACCTATTCTTACTGTAGCTACCACAGAAATATATGGAGCTCCCACCAGAAAATTTGAAATTAAAGCCGCTTTGAAAGATGATTTAGGATTAAGAAGTGTGCGGATTCAAATACCAGAACTCGCATTAGATAAAGTAATCTCTTTTGCAACGGAGCCTTTGGTAACAACTTATGATTTGAGTTACTTCTTTGAAATCCCAGCCGACAGAGGAACTTCAGAAACTTTTAAAATCAAACTGACAGTAACAGACGTTTCTAATAACATAGTGGATCAAGATATTAATCTGCGTTTAGACGGAGAGTTTGATGCTCCAGCGATAGCCATGATTACTCCAAAAGAAGGAGCAGTTGTTTTATTGTCAACAAGTAATCAAATGCCAGTGCATTTTATTGTTAATGATAATTCAGGGATAGATTTTGTTCAGGTAAAATGCGTGGCTTTAGGTATTGATGAAACGGTACAGCTAACAGGTTCGCCTCAATCCTATACTTTTAACAAAACCTATGCACTACCAGTAACTGCCGCTAATTATGTTTTGACGATTACGGCAAAAGATAAATTTGCTATACCAAACACAGGAGTATTAAATATTAATGTAGTGGCCACCAATGAATATCCTGCTATTTATTTATGCGATCAGCCAAAAGGTACCAATCTGACGACTGATGCAGTAGGGGTTCCTATGTATTTCCATGACAAAAACGGCCAGGATTTCGAATTCAAATACTATGCAAATACCAATAATAAAGAAGTGTATTTCTTAGGTCAAGAGTCTGATTTTGCCCCACACTGTTTTGGTTTGAATGCTTCAGGAAACCTAACAGATGATATTACTTCTGCACCAATTATCCTTCCTACAAAAGGATACTATAAAATTAAGGTGAATCCAAATACACTAACGTATACAGTTACAAAATATACACCGACTAGTAAAGTTTGGGCAGATGTGGCAAACGGACTATGGCATGATGATGAAGCACAACGTAGACCATTCGTTAGTATATGTGGAGGCGGTATCAAAGATGCTAACTGGGATACCTGGAACGCATGGGCACAAACAGGATTACACTTAGCCAACAATCCAGATAATCCATATCAATTAGTTGGCGAATATACACTAACTGGAACGATGGAAGGAACATTTACTGGACAATGGTGGAGCCCTTCATGGAGACTGATAAAAAATGGTATTGCAACGATGTCTCCAGGGGATAATGGCAACGCTAAGTATCCTGCAGCTCCAGGAGTGTACAAAGTAATTCTAGATACCGAACTGGAGAGAGCTTTCATAACCAAAAAATAAGGATTTATTGCCTAGCAATAATAGTAATAAACAAAATATCAGAAAATGAAATCGCCATTTAAAACGAATTTGTGTGAGCAAATGCAAAACAAAAGGCGAAACCATATATGACCGCTAATAATAAAAAATTAACATATATGAAATATAAATTTATAGGGTTATTTATAGCCGTGTTGTGCAGTTGTACAGCATTTGCTCAGATAACAGTGAAAGGTACGGTTAAGGATAAAAGTGCCTTACCTATACCAGGTGCAAATATCATCCTGAAAGGCACAGGAACCTCTGTTTCTACTGATTATGACGGAAAATATGCTATTGTCGTTCCCAACAAAGAGGCACAACTTCAATTTTCTTTCATCGGTTTTACAACCAAAACAATTACAGTTGGCGATAGAACAGCGTTAGATGTTGTCTTAGAACAAGTGGGACAAAACTTAGATGAAGTAGTCGTGGTAGGGTATGCAACAGTAAAAAAGAAAGATGTAACGACTTCAATTTCTTCTATAAAAGGAAAAGAACTCCAAACAATGACGGTGGGTAACGCGACCGAATCATTACAAGGTAAAGTGGCTGGAGTTCAAATTACAGGAGCTGGTGGGCCAGGCGCACAGCCAAGAGTATTGATTCGTGGAATCTCTACCGTGAACCTTAGTACCGATCCTCTTTATGTAGTAGATGGTATTCCAATGGGAACTAATATCAATTTTTTGAGTAACAATGAGATTGAATCAATGGATGTGCTTAAAGATGCTTCTGCAAGTGCTATTTATGGATCTCGAGCCTCAAATGGTGTTATTCTTATCACAACCAAAAAAGGAAAAATTGGAAAACCTAGATTCAATGTTGATTTGAGTAGTGGTTTCCAGTTAATGGATAATCCTTATAATATGGCCGATGCTGAAAGCTATGCTAATATTATTAATAAAGCCTATACTAATGCTGGATATGCTGAGTATTTGACAAATCCAGAACAATATAGAGGTAAAACGACCAATTGGTGGGATGCAGGAATCAAAAAAGCGTCAGAAGTAAGAAATACGTCTATCGGAGTGTCTGGAGGGTCTGAAAAAAACACTTATGCCGTGAGTTTGAACTATTATAAATCGGACTCTTTTTACAAAATTGGAGGATGGGATAGAATCACTGCAAGAATTGCTAATGATTTTAAGTTTTCTGATAAAATTTCTCTTGGAATCACGTTAAATCCACGTTTTGAAACTTGGGGTTCACCGGGGAACTGGGCTGATTTTGATAAAATTGATCCCATTACGCCAATTTATAAACCAGCAGATCAATTAAACGGAACAGAAAATGAGTATAGCATTTATGCACGTTCTCCATCGTATGTATGGAATCCTGTAGCCTCAGTAGCGAGATATGATGATTATACGGATCAGTATAGTTTGAATGCTAATTCATATTTGCAGTACGAACCTATCAAAGGACTGGTTTTTCGAACTCAGGGCTCTATTGAAGTGGGGGATAAAACACAAAGTATCTTTAGACCAGATTTCGTAATCGATGCGGCACACGAAAAAGCAGAAATCAATAGTGTGGAAAGAAGAAACACTACGAATCACGATTGGACTTGGCAGACTACGGCAACGTATTCAAAATCATTTGCCGAAAAACACAATGCTTCTTTGATGGTAGGTGCTACAATGGAGGAGTACAACGGTAATGATGTTTGGGCCTATGGAGAAGGAGTTCCAAACAACTCTGATTTGATGAGAGAGGTAAATGCGGCTACTAAAAACCGTAACAGTGGTGGAAACAGCTGGTCAAGTTCTTTATTGTCCTATATTTCGCGTCTTTCCTATAATTATGGCAGTAAATATTATTTGACAGGTACTTTCAGACGTGACGGTTCTTCAAAATTTATGGCTAATAACAAATGGGCTAATTTCCCGTCGGCATCAGCTTCTTGGAGAATTTCAAACGAAGGTTTTATGGAAAATACCAAAGACGTAATTAATGATCTTAGAGTAAGAGCGGGTTGGGGTAAAGTAGGGAATCAAAATCTACCAGCTTCAGTGTACCAGTCTAACATTGGCCAAGGATATTATGTTATTGGAAATGAAGTTGTAGATACTTCTTATCCTTCTTCAATGGCAAACAAGGACATTAAATGGGAAACCGTTGAGGATATTAACTTTGGTCTTGATTTCGGACTTTGGAAAAATAAAGTATCGGGATCCATAGAATATTATGAAAAAACAACAAAAGACATGTTGTTCTTAAAACAATTTCCAACCTATAGCGGATTTCCAGGATATTCAACTATTTGGACAAACGTAGGTTCTATGAAATCGAATGGTATTGATTTGATCTTATCTTACAAAGATAAAAAAGGAGACTTCTCATATGGTGCTGATTTTACATTCACAACGGTGAATGTGGAGATGGTTGCTTTATCTATTGATGGAGAAAAACTATACGGATCAAGTAACAGAACTTTGACTGTTGAAGGAGAAGTGCCAGGATACTACTACGGGTATGTTGCTGACGGTCTCTTCCAAAATCAAACAGAACTAAATGCACATACCGATGAACACGGAACCAAATTACAACCTTATGCTCAAGCGGGAGACATTCGCTTTAAAGATGTGAACGGTGACGGTAAACTGGATGATAAAGACAGAACAAAAATTGGTTCTCCATGGGCTGATTTTACAATGGGACTAAACTTGAATTTTGCTTACAAAGGATTTGATCTCGTGGCTAATTTTTATGCAAGTGTGGGTAATGAATTGATCAATCAAAATATAGCTGATTTGTATAATGGAGCAAGTTTGACAAACAAAGTAAGCGGACTTGAAAATATGGCTTGGCACGGAGAAGGTACTTCAAATTATGTTCCGCGTTTGTCAAAAAATGATAACAACGAAAACTTTACCAAATTCTCTTCTTTATATGTTGAAGATGGTTCATTTGTACGTATGAAAAATATTCAAGTAGGCTATACTTTCCTTAATCAATTTGGACTTGACAAACTTAGAGTTTCTTTGTCAGGACAAAATTTATGGACATGGACAAACTATACAGGTGTTGATCCTGAAGTTGGCGGAGGGGTTTTAGGCTCTGGATTTGGAGGATGGAATTACCCAGTGCAGCCAACAATTTTGATGGGGGTTAATGTAGGATTTTAATAATAAACAATTATGAAAAAAATAATAGTATCGATAATAGTATTGGCGGTATTGACAGTTTCCTGTGAAGATTTTATTGAAAAAGATGCAAGAGGAACACAAACACTAGAAAACTATTTTCAAACCGTACAGGAATGCGAAAATTATGTCAATGAATTAACGCACAGATTGTTGCTGTCTAATGATTGGTATGCATTATTGGCACCAAGATTAACAAATGAAACAGCTACAGATGATGCTTGGATGGGGAATACTGGACAGGATAGCGGTGCTTTTAGACCTTGTGCTCAGTACCTTGTTACACCTGAAAATATGGGATCGATGAACAGTATTTATACGGCTCATTATTATACCATTCAATCGGCCAATATTGGCTTAGAAAGAATGGCTGTATCGCCACTTTCTGAGACACAAAAGAATCAATATATTGGAGAATCATTATTTATTCGAGCTTATTGTTACTATGAATTAGTGAATCTTTTTGGAGCGGTGCCATTGTACACAACATCGCTTGGAACTGCGGATTTGAAATTGGAGCGCAGTCCTGCTGCTGCTGTTTATGCACAAATTGAGACCGATCTTAAAGAAGCTGCTGCAAAATTAGAAACGATTCAAGTAAACAGAAATGGAAGAGTAAACAAATGGGCTGCTTATGCTTTATTAGCTCGTGTATCTTTATTTCAGGAAAAATGGGTAGAAGCAAAACAATATTCAAACAAAGTGATTAGTGAAGGCCCTTATGCTCTTGAAGCAGATTTTTTGAACATTTGGAATGTAAACAATCACAACGGAGTTGAATCAATTCTGGAAGCACAGTCTTCTTCTGTACAAGATAAGAGCTTAGGGTCAATGTTACCAACTTTTGCAGGAGCAAGAGGAGAGGACAAGAAAAATTTCCCAAGCAATGATGCAAAAGATGTTATCGATGGCTGGGGATGGTGCATGCCAACCAGCGACCTAGAGAATGCTTATCTTTCAGAAAATGATGTGATACGTCGCAGAAGCACAATCACAAAATGGGGAGAAGCAGCTTATGGTGATGAGGTATTAAACCCAACACATAAATTCAGCTTGAACGATAATAAATCAGGCCGTATTTGTCGTAAATATTATATCCCAATTGCAACACGCCGTGCCTTAGATAAAAAAGACGGTCACTTGCCATTGAATGTGCCGTTGATCCGTTTGGCTGAAATGTACTTGACAAGAGCTGAAGCGGCTTATCAATTAGGGGATGCTGGAGGTGCCTTGGCGGATATCAATACGATCAGAGCCCGAGTAAAACTCGACGCTAAAGTAGGTTTGGCAGGGCCAAATTTATTGAGACAAATCTACAAAGAACGTCGCTTAGAATTGGCTTTCGAAGGCTTGCGTTTATTTGATATCCGTCGTGAAAAAGATCCAAGTACAGGAAGACCAGTTATAGAATCTTTGATGGGACCTAACGGAACTTTTGTGAAATACAACATGACTTCTACGGATCCTTTTGAAACGACTAACCTAAAAGAAGCACAAGACAAAGGAATTAATTTTAGCCCTGCTAAAAATTTACTATGGCCAATTCCTCAATTAGAAATAGATTTAAGTGGTGGTTTAATCAAACAAAATCCTGGGTATTAATATGAATAGCATTAAAAACTATAAAGCGAGCCTACTATGTGCAGGCTTGCTTTTAATCAGCACTCCGTTTATCAGTTGTAGTTCATCTGACAATACAGATGATTCAAAGCCAGTAAATTCAACGGCAAGAGATTTGAATGTAAATCTTGACCAAAACCTTCAGACTATGGAAAGCTTTGGAGCATCTGATGCCTGGCAGTGTAATTTTATTGGAAAAAACTGGCCTCTGGAGAAAAGAAATCAAATCGCGGATCTATTATTCAGTAAAGGAGTAGATACAGAGGGAAATCCAAAAGGAATCGGATTGTCCCTATGGCGTTTCAATCTAGGAGCGGGAAGTACAGAGCAGGGAGAAGCAAGCGATATAACAGACGAGTGGAGACGTACCGAATGTTTTACCACAGACGGGGTAACCTACGACATGAGTAAACAAGCAGGACAAGTGTGGTTCATGAAAGCTGCTAGAGAGCGTGGGGTAGAAAAATTATTGGCTTTCACCAATAGTGCTCCTGTTTATTTAACTGGCAATGGTAAAGCACATGCAAGTATCAAAGAGTTTTACAATCTAAAAGATGGCAAAATGCCTGATTTAGCTGATTTTTGGGTCAATGCAATAGATAAATTGAAGATAGAACATGGTCTAACCATTGATTATATCAGCCCTTTTAACGAACCACAATACGAGTGGGACGGAACAAGTCAGGAGGGTTCTCCAGCTACCAATGCTAATATGTACAGTTTTGTAGCTACTTTATCTCCAAAATTACAAGCAAAAGGACTTAGTGCCCAGATTGTGATAGGCGAAGCCGGGGCATACGAACCATTGTACAAAACAGTGAGTGGTACGAATAGTAGATCGAATCAGATTGATTATTTCTTTGGACCTAATGCTACTAAAAACATTGCTGGAATGAGTAATGTAAAGAAAACAATATCGGCTCACAGTTATTGGCAAGCTTGGCCTTTGAGTACGCTTATTGCATCAAGACAAGCAGCAGCTTCAAAAATACTGATTGCTCCTGGGCTTAGTCTTTGGTCTTCAGAATATTGCGTGCTTGAAAATCCAGGAACGGCAGAATTATCAGGCGGAGGCGGTGCAGGAAGAGATTTAGGGATGCAGTTAGCCCTTTGGACCGCTCGAATTGTTAGTACAGACATTGCTATTGGTGGAGTTACTTCATGGCAGTGGTGGACAGCGATAAGCCGAGGCGATTACAAAGACGGTTTGATTCACGTTGACGATGGCGCAAGCAAAGGAGCAGGTAATGCAGATTACTGCAAAAATGATGGCTATGTTAGAGAGTCCAAAACACTTTGGGCTTTGGGGAATTTTTCATTCTTCGTAAAACCCGGAATGGTAAGAGTTCAGATACCAAGTTTGAATAATGCAGCGGCTCTTACAGATGTAATGCTGACGGCCTATAAAGATGTGACGAATAAAAAACTAGTGATCGTTGCGGTTAATTTTAGCAGTACTGCCAAAACCTATAAACTGAATCTATCTGGAGGAACTTTAACGAACAATAAGTTGACGCCATATACAACTTCAGAAACGCTAAGTTTGAAAAAAGGAACTGATGTTGATGCCGCAAGTTTTGAAATTGGGGCAAGATCAGTGGTGACCTATGTAGGGACTTATAAATAAAATTAAAAAATGGTTTGCCTAAATTTTTTAGGCAAACCATATGGTAAGGAGTAGCTAATGATAAAAAGTTCAATTCATTGGACATGATATGTTTTTTTAGATTTTTTATACAAAAAAAGAGATATTACGGATTTGACCTCTTTATTTGTCCATTTTGCCCCTCATAAAACCCTAAAACAAATCATTATTTTGCAGTGGATAGCTACTAACTATCTTTTATTTTAATCTAGTATGAAAAAAATATATATACCACTTTTATTGTTGATGACTTCGTTGTTTTTTGGACAAAGAAATGCAACAATTAGTCTAGATCATATTGTACAGACTATGGATGGTTTTGGAGGGTCGGATGCATGGCGATGCCAATTTATTGGGAAAAATTGGCCTGAACAAAAGAAGAACGCCATTGCCGATTTACTTTTCAGCAAAGAAATTGATGCGCAAGGAAATCCAAAAGGAATTGGACTTTCCATTTGGCGGTTCAATCTCGGAGCAGGAAGTACTGAGCAAGGTGAAAACAGTAAGGTTTCTGACGAATGGAGACGAAGCGAATGTTTTCTTAACGCTGACGGGACGTATGATTTCTCCAAACAAGAAGGGCAAAGATGGTTTTTGCAAGCTGCCAAAAAACGTGGTGTGGAGAAGTATTTGATTTTTACAAACAGTCCTCCTGTACATATGACAAACAATGGATTGTCTTTTGCTACTCAAAAGAATAAATTGAATTTGAAAGAAGGAGCAATTTCAAAGTTTGCTGATTTCTTGGTTCAAGGTATTCAAGGATTAGAGAAAAAAGAGGGAATTAAGTTTGATTACGTTAGTCCAATAAACGAACCGCAATGGGAATGGATGGCCAATAATGGCGATAAAAACAGTCAGGAAGGAACGCCGGCGACTAATCAGGAAATTTACGATTTGACAAAAGCGCTTTCTGAAAAATTGAAAGCAAAAAAAATGAATACCGAAATTGTGATTGCCGAGGCAGGACAAATCAACTATTTGTATGAAAATGTAAATGGTGAAAATCGCGACAACCAGATCGATTATTTTTTTGGTAATTCAAAAAACAATATTTCAAAATTACCGAATGTAAAAAATACCATTTTAGCACACAGTTATTTCACAACTTGGCCCATTGACAAACAGGTTTTAAGCCGAAAATTGATTGCAGCAAATGTGAAGCGCTATCCAGGTTTAAAATATTGGCAGTCGGAATATTGTATTTTAGAGAATCCTGGAGAAGCTGAAATTCCAGGAGGAGCGGGAGGTGGCCGAGATTTAGGAATGCAGACAGCTTTGTTTGTAGCTCGCTTAATACACAATGATATTGCGCTTGCCAATGCGGCTTCATGGCAATGGTGGACATCAATTACAAGAGTGGATTATAAAGATGGCTTGATTTATCTCGATGATGGAAAAAGCAAAGGAGGTACAACTCCTGATTATGTTAGAAATGACGGTGAATTCCATGATTCAAAACTGCTTTGGGTTTTAGGTAATTATTCATTGTTCGTACGCCCTGGGATGCTCAGAATTGATGTTCCTAATCAAGATGAATTGGCAGCAGCAAATGATGTAATGTTGACGGCTTATAAAGACAAGGCAAATAAAAAATTAGTTGTTGTTGCGGTAAATTGTGGAAAGTCAGACCAGAAATATGCCTTTAATTTGACAAAAGGGACACTAAAAAATAATGAGATGACTCCCTATGTTACTTCCGAAAGTGCTAATTTAAAAAGAGCCAACATACAGAAAATCGATGCCGTTGAAATTCCAGCAAAATCAGTTGTCACTTTTGTTGGTGAATTGCAATAAAGTAGGATAGAAATAAATCGCATATAATCGGATTTCTTATAAAAATATGAACTATAATTCAATAATATCAAGCCGAAAGAGAAGCATTTTTAAGTTGGCTGTTTTGGTGGTTGCTTTGTCTTTTTTGGGAACGGCCAATTCACAACAATTTACGAAAAAGAAATTGCCTAAATCGGAAACCAAGAGTTCAATTAGAAAAACAGAAGCCTATTTATTTGCCTATTTCACTGGTAATTCAGGGAATCAAGAGGCAATACGTTTTGCGGTGAGTAATGATGGGTATAATTTTAGGGCATTAAATGACAATCAGCCTGTAATCGATTCGAAGCAAATAAGTTCAACTGGCGGTGTGCGTGACCCGCATATTCTGCGTGGCGAAGATGGCAAAACATTTTATATGGTAGCCACCGATATGACTTCGGATAAAGGCTGGGATTCTAATAGAGCAATGGTTTTATTAAAATCCAGTGATTTGATAAACTGGAGTTCGGCTGTTATCAATATTCAGAAAAAATATCCAAACCAAGAAAATCTAAAACGCGTTTGGGCACCGCAGACAATATATGATGTACAAAAAGGAAAGTATATGATTTATTGGTCAATGCAACACGGAAACGATATTGACAAAATGTATTATGCATACGCCAATGCTGATTTTACGGATTTGGAAACCGAACCAAAACAGCTGTTTTTTAGCCCAACGAATGGTGCCTGCATAGATGGTGAAATTATTTATAAAAACAACAAATACCATTTATTTTTCAAAACCGAGGGATCAGGGGCAGGTATAAAAGTGGCCGTATCGGATAAATTGACTGAAGGCTATGTTTTGAGAGACAAATATATACAGCAAACCAAATATCCTGTAGAAGGGGCTGGTGTTTTTAAATTGAATAATTCTAATGATTACATTTTGATGTATGATTTGTATACCAAAGGAAAATATCAGTTTACAAAAACTAATGATTTTGAAAATTTCTCTGTAATTGACAAGACAGTTTCGATGAATTTCCATCCACGTCATGGAACAGTTATGCCAATAACGGCAAATGAATTGGCTCGATTGGAAAGCAAATGGGGAACTGCAAAAGATATTTTGACTAGTGTTGAAGCTTCAGTTGTTAAGAAAACTAATATCAAAGCGGATGGTGATACAAAACAAGTTCATTTGCCTGTAAAATGGGGAACCAATTTGTCAGCATTCCAACCAAATTTTACAAAATTTCCTGGTGTTACTATAGATCCCAAATCAGCTCAGGATTTTACGAAAGGGGCTGTGAAATATATGGTTACAATAGAAAGTAGACCTGCGGAAATTTGGTCAGTTTCCGCTTCAGTCGCAAATAATCCTGTACTTGACGGTTTTTATGCCGATCCAGATATAATGTATGCTGAAAAAACAGCCAAATATTATATCTACCCAACCAGTGATGGGTTTGATGGTTGGTCTGGAACGTATTTCAAAACATTCTCTTCCACTGATTTGGTGAATTGGACTGATGAAGGAATTATTCTGGATCTCGAGAAAGACGTTCCTTGGGGAAATAGAAATGCCTGGGCTCCTTGTATTATGGAGAAAAAAGTTGGTAACGATTTTAAATATTACTTCTATTTTACTGCAGCACAAAAAATTGGAGTAGCTGTTGCCAATAAGCCAGAAGGACCTTTCGTGGATTCAGGAAAACCATTGGTAGATAAATTACCTAATGGGGTGTCAGGCGGACAGCAAATAGATCCAGAGGTGTTTACAGATCCAAAAACAGGGAAGAATTATTTGTATTGGGGTAACGGCTATATGGCTTGCGCAGAATTGAATGACGACATGATTTCGATAAAATCGGAATCGATTACTGTAATGACTCCAGATGATACGTTTCGTGAAGGAACTACGGTCTTTTTTAGAAATGGAAAATATTATTTTTTATGGTCAGAAGACGATACACGTAGTGAAAATTACCGCGTGCGTTATGGAATTTCCGATACCCCAACGGGTAAAATTACCATCCCCAAAAACAACTTGGTTATAGCCAAAAACAAAGAAGCTGGCATCTATGCAACGGGTCATAATTCAATCCTTCAGATTCCAGGTAAAGATGAATGGTATATCATATATCATCGTTTCAATTATCCCAATGGAATTACTATGGGGGATGCCGCAGGATTTAACAGGGAAGTCTGTATTGATAAAATGGAGTTTGACAAAGATGGGGCTATCCTTTTGGTAACACCTACTCACGAAGGAAATAAGCCTTTGAAAAAGTAGCTTTTACATAAAAAAAAACATGATGTTTTAACGGAATAGAGAAACTCTCTACTAGGCTTTTTACAAAAAAATAAAGCTTTTGCATCATAAACGAATGAATAATTAAAATAAATCACAATGACTATTAAAAAAATTGCATTGCCAATGCTTCTTTTTTCCTGCTTATCGGCATTTTGCCAGATATCGTTCGGAGATTCCAGAAAAATTAATGACAATTGGAAGTTTACTCTTGAAGATGCTCCAAATGCGCAGAACATAACTTACAATGATACTAAGTGGCAATTGGTAAATGTACCTCATGATTGGAGTGTAGAGGGAAGATTGAGCCCAACTTTGGCCAGTTGTACAGGATATTTACCAGGTGGTATTGGATGGTATAGAAAAACCTTAAATATTCCTCAAAATAAAAAAGGAGAAAAAGTGTATTTGTATTTTGAAGGAGTCTACAACCGAAGTGAAGTTTTTATCAACGGGCATTCTTTAGGAAAACGTCCTAATGGCTATATCTCTTTTGCTTATGATGCAACTCCTTTTGTGAAATATGGCGAGAACAATAGTATTGCGGTACGTGTAGATCACAGTAAGAGTGCTGATTCTCGCTGGTATTCGGGTTCGGGGATTTATAGAAATGTTTGGGTGGTATATTCAAATCCAGTACATATTGGGCAATGGGGAGTATATGCCTATCCAGAAGTGACCAATGGAACTGGGATTTTGAATGTGGAAGTTGCTTTGGAAAACGGTTCAGCTTCAAAAACAAATCTTACGGTTGTCAATGAGCTTTTGGATACCAACGGAAAAACAGTAGCCAAAAGTTCTCAAAAAGTGGTTGTAGAAGCAAACAAAGAAAATAAAATTGCAACTAAAATAAGTATAAAAAATCCTCAATTATGGGATTTAGAGCATCCAAATCTGTATCAGTTAAAAACAATTGTTTTAAAAGATGGAAAGCCAATTGATAAAACAATTACGGCTACAGGTTTTAGGAAATTTACTTTTGATGCCAATAAAGGTTTTGCTCTTAATGGCAAATGGATGAAAATGAAAGGAGTTTGTGTACACCATGACGCCGGAGTGCTTGGATCTGCTGTTCCTAGAGAGGTATTGAAAACAAGATTGGAAACTTTGAAACAAATAGGCGTAAATGCTATTCGTACAAGTCACAATCCGCAGGCACCTGATTTTTATACACTCTGTGATGAATTGGGAATCTTAGTCCTTAATGAAGCCTACGACGAATGGGAATTTCCTAAGCGTAAATGGTTAACAGGTTGGAATCAAGGAATCCCAGGGTTTGAAGGTTCTAATGATATATTTGTTGAATGGGGCGAAAAAGATTTAGAGGACATGGTACGCCGTGACCGTAATCATCTTTCTGTATTTGGCTGGAGTATTGGTAATGAAGTTGATTATCCAAATGACCCCTATTCACATCCTGTATTAGATAAAGGAACAGAAGGTTTCGGACAAGCGAATTATGGAGGCTATAAAAAAGAGGCTCCAGATGCTATGCGTCTTGGAGCAATTGCCAAACGTCTCGTAGCAGCGGTAAAAAAATATGATACATCTCGCCCAACAACGGCTGGATTAGCAGGAGTAGCTATGTCTAACGAAACAGAATATCCTGGGGCTTTAGACATTACAGGATACAATTATACAGAAAGCAAATATGGTTCTGATCATAAAAAATACCCAAACAGAGTGATTTTTGGAAGTGAGAATGTTCATGATATGGAGCCATGGCTGGCCGTAAAAAACAATGACCATATTTTTGGACAGTTTTTATGGACAGGTATTGATTATTTGGGAGAATCTAATGCTTGGCCATCCAGAGGATTCTACTCTGGATTGGTTGATCTGGCTGGAATTATTAAGCCTAGAGGTTATTTTCGTCAATCATTATGGTCAGACAAGCCAATGATTTACGCTGGGACTTACATAAGCAATAACGAAAAGGAACTTTCTAAGGACGCTTGGCCTATCTGGAATAATTACAATGACGGACAATTGGTAAGAGTGGTTTGCTACACTAACGCTGCCAAAGCCCGATTGGAATTAAACGGAAAACTAGTGGGTGAAGAAAAAAAATACGATGAAAAAACAGGTGTTATTTTTTGGGATATTCCTTTCACTTCTGGTAAATTGGAAGCAATCGGTCTTAGTAATGATAACAAAATAGTAAGCCGATATGCTATAGTTTCTTCACAGCAGCCATATGCTTTAGTGATTAACGAAAAAAATAGCACTATAAATAAAGGAGGCGTTGCTAAAGTGATAGTGCAGGTTGTGGATGAGAAAGGATTCCCAGTAATCCTTTCAGATAACGAAATTACTTGTACAATAAGCGGTTCTGGTACTTTATTAGGATTAGAAGCTGGAAATAACAGCGATATGGGCGATTATACCGACAATGTTCAAAGAGCATTTCACGGACATTTGGTAGCTTATATTCAGGCAACGGAAGGTAATGAACCTATAAAAATAAAGTGTACTAGTAATTGGTTAAAATCCGCTGAAGTTACGCTTCAAGTAAAATAAGGTAGAATTAAGTGCCCGTTGATAGAATCATTTTATAGAAACTAATAAGGAAAAGCGGCGATTCAAAATAGAAAAATCCTTGATTTTGAAAGCATAAATATACAAGACTTCGGAATAGTCAAGAAGATGATGTCCGAAGTAGAATTTTCGGTTGATTGAAGACCTGAGAATTAGCAAATATAATAGTAATAATAGACTGAGTGTAACCAAGAGGCTGTCCGAAAAGGGCAGCTTTTTTTATGCAGCAAGTTTCAGGAATCGATATATAGGTAGTAGAGTATAAAAGGTTTTTTAGTAGATATGAAGTTAGTTTACAATACGCTATAAAATTATTAGGGATTAACTTTATTTTGCATAGGCAGTTTTTTAAATCTACCAAGCAAAGAATCGCATCTGAATTTACTATAAAAAAAAGATAAATTAATAATCATACTGAAAAAATAATTTTAAAAGTATTTTTTACCAATAAGGAATGGTAATATTCATGAACATTAATTACATGGTTTTATGCCTATTTTTATGGACTTTGTGACATTAGTGATGTATGATAGTTTTAGTTTATTATTTTTGCAAAAAATGCTATATAACAGAATCAAAACAATAACGTATGATTGTAATTTTAATAGTTAATTAAATGTATATATATACCTAATGGTGTTCTAAAAAAAATGATTAAAAAGTATTTATCGTCATTCAATTAACAAACTACCGAAATGAAAAAAAACTACTTCTTCTTCTTCTTCTTTTTACTAATTGCTTTAAATCTTCAGGCACAATGTAATCTCTCTCTCTCTACTCCATATAACAGCGATAACTCGAATAAAGGCGTTATGTTCAATATTGTAACTGGAGCAACTCCAATTACAATTACCAGTTTTGATATGAATATGATTGGTTTTAGTACGGGTATCTTTGAAATTTATTACAAATCTGGTACATATGTTGGTTCGCAATCTAACAGTGCTGCTTGGACATTAGCAGGAAGTGCGTCAGTAACTGCTTTAGGAACTAATAATCAAACACCCATTCCCATTGCTTTAAGTATCCCTATTCCGGCCAATACGACTTACGCATTTTATATTACTAATAATGATAGCACTATACCTGCTGGAGTGCGGTACACTAATGGTACTTATACTACTATAGCATCAGATTCTTATTTGAATATTGAAGGGGGATTAGGAAAAGCTTATCCTTTTGGACAAGATTATAATAATCGAAGAGTGAATTGCACACCGCATTATTACATTACAGGGGGCAGTTGTGATTCTGAAATCAACCTCAAGGGCAACATGATTTCTATTGCTAATAATGACAATACTCCATCTACGCTAGACCATACTGATTTTGGTTCTACCGATGTGGCCTCTGGAACAATTACCAGAACATTTACCATAGAAAATCAAGGAGGAGCGGCTCTAAATTTAACAGGTTCTCCCGAAGTAACTATAGGTGGCGTAAATGCAACCGATTTTACAGTAACTACTCAACCAATTTCCCCTGTAGCTCCAAATGGTGTTACCACTTTTATAGTTAGTTTTAATCCCTCCGCAGCGGGCTTGAGGACAGCAACTGTTAGCATAGCCAGCAATGATAGTAATAATAATCCTTATAATTTCTCAATTCAAGGTACAGGGTGTGATATTTCTCTTACGGTGGGTACGGCCTCTAATCCTACCAATTGTTCAGGAACAAATGGTAGCATTGCATTTACATCAACCAATCTGTCAAATGGCCTTTATCTCTTAAATTATTCTAAAGACGGAACAGCAACTACGGGAAATATTAATGTTGTCTCAAATGCTTTTACCTTATCCGGTTTGTCATCAGGTACTTATACCTCTTTTTCAATATCTAGTTTAGGTTGTACAGGCTCAGCAGCAACTTCCATAACTTTGTTAGATCCAACAACTATTGGAGGTTCCGTTGGAGGTGATTCTACTATTTGTTCAGGGGCAACAAGTGGTTTACTTAGCTTGACTGGACAAACAGGAACGGTTGTCAAATGGCAGTCTTCTGTTAGCCCTTTTTCTATATGGAATGATATTGTTACTACAAGTAGCACATATAATCCAGGCTCCTTAACCCAAACTACTCAATTTAGAGCAGTAATTCAAAACGGAAGCTGTCCTATTGTCAATTCATCAATAGCTACAGTCACTGTAGAAGATACTACAGCCCCTGTTGCAGATGTTGCTACACTTCCTACGATTACTGCACAATGTAGTGTTACGAGTCTTACTCCACCAACGGCTACCGACAATTGTTTGGGAGTTGTTACAGCTAGTACTACAG